>JAGMES010000201.1 GCA_023128035.1 Halanaerobiales bacterium
TAATATTTTACTCGTTAGAGCTGACTTAGCAAAAGCAAACTTTACTTGTATCTTATCAGTATTACAATTGACCATTGCTGAAATAGCCATTGCAGAGGGTTTGTATTGATTTGTTGAATTAATTGAGTCATTTGAAGTTTGTAAACTATCTTCTAAATCATCTTCTTCTTCAAATACGTACTCTTTGTTTGATACAGTACTTAATTTGGAATGTAAAGTTATTCTTTTTGCCCATAACATACCCATCGCATAATAATTTAAAGGCTCTTCATTTATAATTATCTCATTTTCTTCAACAGGTCCTATCAAATCGTGTCTAAGATAATTTTCTATATCATCTATGGCATTATAAAAATCAACATAGTTACTCATAATTCACCCCTACCTTGAATATTCAGTCCTTGCAAACCCAGTGACTTCTATTCCTAACCACATTTTTGATTCTCTAAATCTAAGTGGAATATTTTCATCAAATCGATTGTTAACAACAGTTATGATATTTGAGACATAAACATCATATAAACGAACTGGTATATTACGTTTGTCACCAGTTTTGCTAATTGCATTCCAAAATTCGTTAGCAATTTCATTTGACAAAGTTCCAATAACATAATCATTATGATAAATAGAATAAATATTTGTTTGTAAATCTCTAATTAATTCTACCTTATCATTTACGTTAACTTCTTCCGCTATATACTGTTGAACTGTCAATGAATCAACATCTTTTTCTGATACAAAGCTAATATTATCAATGTCAGAATTTAAACCAACAACAATATTATTACAATATGTTTGATTATAAAAGTATGGTTTAATAGCTGTTTTTATGCCTCTACCATTATCACTTTTAGAAAAGTACCAATTATAAGGTTTGTCTTTTTTTACAACTTTAATTTCCATTTTAGGTCTAGTAATTCCAACATATCTAACTCTTGCTTCCTCAGCATTTTCGGATTGTATAGAAAAATCACTATGTATTAAATAAACCTTATCAAACTCTCTTCCTTTTGCTCTATGAATAGTGGATACTGTAAGACTATCATTTTCTACATTGGCTAATTCATATGGAATATCAACCAATTTTATTAATGCAGTTGTCAAATCACTTATTTTTAATTCATTATCTTTAATATTGCAAACATTACATAAAACATCAAATTTACTTTCAGCTTCTTTAATGTCATCATTTACTCTAAACATATATCTCTGAAAAAAATCACTCTTACCAATTTTAGGTTCACAGTAATCCCAGAACATATCTGCAATCCATCTATGTAATTTTACAGTATAATTTGTTCCTCTTAGCAATGTATGCTCAATTCCTTTACGATGTAAAAAGCTACTGATATATTCAGATTCACCATTATTTCTACAAAGAATTGCAGTTTTAATTCCGTCTTTTGTTTCAGGAATAAACTTTTCAGCTTTTTGTATATCAACATCAATACTATTCATTGCATCTAAAACAAATTCATTCTGCTCGACAATTTCAAAATGTAATAAAACTTGTCTTATATCATTCGAAAAATTAGCCAAGTTATTATTTTGTCGATTGTTTTTTATTAACTCATATTTTAATATGTTATTGGGCAAAATATCATACAACAGTTTATAAAATTTTGTAGAATCAATAGTTCTATCATTACCACAATCATAATCATATATCGCTTGGCATCTGTCACCCAAGAGGAGAAATCCACAATTGATATTTTTAATGATGTTTAATACCATTATTGCTCTCTCATTAACTAAATCTTGTATTTCATCAACTATTAAATACTCAAAATGGTCAAACATATCTCTTTTAATTGTTTTATTAAAAAGTTCAATCCTTTCATTATAATCTAAGTCTTGAAAATCTTCCTCGATAATCGATAAATAGCTTGTTGCAAATGAATCAAAAGTGCAAACATTCAATGTATTAGCTTCAATAGGCAAAGTACCATCAAGAATACTTTGTGCGATACGATCCATTATTACAGCTTTTGCTGCCCGTGTATAGCATAGAACTAACACACAATCGGGACTAGCTAATTCATTTTGAATAATATGTATTATTCTTTGGATAACCGTATAAGTTTTTCCCGTACCTGGGCCAGCATTAACAAGAATTTGGCTATTAACTTCAGATTTGATGATACTTGTTGGTTCTGATATTTCTTTAAATTCTAAAGCTTTCAAAACAGGTTCTACTTCACTGGGTTGGTTAATAGATTCATTGTCTATTTCACTTAATTGTGTTTGAGCAAATGTTGGTTGTTCTAATATTTCCCCAAAATCACTAACTGTAAAATCTAATCCTAGGTATTCATAGTTTACATCATTAATAACTGAGTGGTTTTCTGATAAAAAATTATTTTTTATTTTTTCTCTTTTAATTTGAGGGTAAAATTTTCTTTCAGGACAAATATTAAATACTGAACATTTTTCATATTCACATCTGCAAATCCACTTGATTTCCCCATTAACCAGAACTTTTCCATGGGTAATTTCTCCATTTCTCGCACTATCACATGTAGTGCTTCGTTGTTTTTCCTCTATTTGAATATCGCTTAAGCTAGCTTTAACAAGTGTTCCTCTTAATTGAGACTCCAATTCCGTCAACGCTTTATGACCAGATACGTTTTTTACAAACTCAATATCATTTACAAGCGGTTTATTAATTCTATTATAAATGTTACTAGCAATTGTAATATTAGATTTTACGTGCATGATTTCACCTCCTACGAAAGAACTTATATTTCCTTGATTTCTGACAAGTCATAATAGAACTTCAATTTATTAAATTCTAGCTCTTCACAATATTCATTCCCTATAAAATTATTAGTAATTTTTAATCTAGCAATTTGATCATTATCAATTGAAGCACTTAACTTTAGATTTTCTTTTAAAAACCCTTTTGTATGTACACTAATACTCCCATAATTAATACTATTATCTTCGTTAGTAAAGATAAAATGTGCATCAGGTGAATCCTCCGTTAAAGAGAAAGTAATTGGTGCAATTTTACTTCCAACTTTATCTTTACCTTTTTTTAAGATTAGATAAACTGTGTTATCACTCAGCAAAACACCAACATCATCATTTAGGTAATAATCACTACCAATAACATCAATGAATGCAGCACCAATAGCAACTGACCACTGTACTTTTTCAGGAATAATTATTTTATCATTTCCAAATATATTGATTATAGCATTCGCAAAGGGTCTTAAATTAGTGCTACCACCAACTAAAATAACAGCATCAATTCCAGCTTTTGTTACTTTTCCTCTCTCCATAGCCATATTTATTGTTTTAAGTACTTTGTTTTTAATAATTGGACTTACAACATCTTCAAAATACTCATAATCTACCGACACTGTTTTTGTTTTAAATTCACCATAATTTATAATCCTAATATCATTATTATCATAATGAGAAAATTCAATTTTAGCATTTTCACACTTAGATATAATATTATCTTTTTGTGCTAAAGTCATCTCATCAAAATTAATTTTTATATTAGTTTTGTTTACTAATTTCGAATGAATTCTATATGCCAATTCAATATCAATATCATCGCCACCTATCTTGTCCCCATAAACAGAGTTTTCATATATACAAGTACCTTTTAAATCTAAAATACTAATATCAAGGGTTCCTCCACCCCAATCAATTACCATCACCTTAGAATAAGCTTTTGCATCATTTTTATTTGCTATATATGCAGCAGTTGACTCGCTGACGAAACCATTTACGGTAATACCTGCTGTCTCTGCAGCTTTTTTTAACTCTATTCGTGCTTGAGGTGTAAAATCAACTGGAAAAGCAAAAGTAGCACTTTCAATACTTATATTATGATTTTCTTTTATATAATTTTTAATATGTTTTAAAAAAGCTGTAGTAATATCAGTTGCAGAAAACCTCTTATCACCAACAATAAACTCTCTATCTGTTCCTAGCCAAGACTTCATTGACGTAATAATATCATAGTTCTCTGACAACTCTAATCTACGTCTTTTTACATCTCTACCGAAAAGTATTTTTCCCTCTTTTTTTGGTATAGCAACTATTGACGAAAAAGGATATTCCCCTTCCTCTCCTAAATTCATTTTTGTTGTTCCATACTCATCTACAATCATACATACAACTGCTGTATTTGTAGTACCAAAATCTATACCAATATAAGTATTATTTTTCAATTTATTCCCTCTTTTCTATCATACTATAGTTCTATTCCATATCTTTTTAATGTTCTAAACACTTGATTTAACATCCCTTTTAATGCTTCATGATTATCTTCATTATAACTTTCGTTTTTAATCTCTATAAAATCTTCATATTGCAATTTAACTGCTGTTGCAATATCATTTTTCAATGTTATAAGTTCTTGTTTTTTCGAAATATCATCTGCATTAAATGATATCTTCAATCGTTCTATTAAATCGCTTATTTTCATTTCTCTATCTGCTAACTCTGTTTCCACTTTATTAAGTTGGCCATTTAAAGAAGTTATTTTTGCATTTTTATTTTGTATTTCTATTTTCAGCAAATTCATTTGTTTTTCTTTAGCATTCAACTTTTCCTGGAAATTTTGTATTATATTATTTTTGTTAAAAATGCTATCAAATAGTTTCTGTGCCTCTTGATTGGCTGATTTTAATGTTTTAATAAGTTCTTTTGTACTGTCTAGTTCAGCAAATTTTACTGTATTTGTAAGTACTGTGCTTTCAGATGTTTTGGAAATTTTTTCAGTTTTATTCAATGCAATGCTTATCTCTTTATCCTCTACATTATCAACAATAGTTTGTTTAGGAAAAATAAAAGAATATTTTTCTGCCCAAACTTGAATTTTATTACCATAAGAAATAGTACTGATATCAGAAATAGTTGAAGAAATGTATCTAAACAATCTTCTTAATTCATTGTCTAATAATGAAGAGAAATCCAAGTCAAAGAATTTATCATATGTTAAATTTAAAAAATCAGCGAAAATTTTACATGAAGTAGCGTTAAAAGCATTATTCTTTTCAGCTATTTTGGTAAGGTTGTTGATTATCGGTAAAACATTATCATCTGCAATCTCCTTACAGATGATTCCCGCTAAAATAGCAAATCCTCTATAAAGTGAAGCTCCACTTTGATTATTATAAAACTTTTTATTTTTAAGAAAAGATTGAATTATTTGAGTTCTTTCTTCTACACTAACTTCAAAATAATACTTGCTAACGAATATTCCTGCTACTTTATAATAAAAATCATATAAATACTTTACAAGCATCTCACAATCTTGATTTGAACAGTATATCTGATAAATTAATTTAGCTGCCTCTAAAGAATCAGATTTCCCTATTCTAGATTTCTTTTTTAGTAATTCATTTATACTTTTCATTGTTATTTCCATAGAATTAACTCCTCTACTCAAAATTTACAATTAAGTCTTTTTCATCAAAACCACATAACTGCAATATTTTTTTGCTTACCTTAACAATATCAGTAGCACTTCTATTTGTTTCAATCCATAAACCATTAGACAATCTATTTTTATTAAATTTAATTTCACTCTCTAAATAGCTAAAATTTATGTGTTTATTACTATTTAAAATAGCTTCTTTATCAAACCTAGCAACAATATATGGCTTTTTTAATAGAGTAATTTCACACACTTTTATTAACACTTCACTCCAGTGTCTAAGTGAGTACACTTTATCGAATAGTTTTATACTTATAAGCTCTTTACAAGTGTTTTCACTCCGGTCATAAGTAGTTGCTTTTTCGTTATCCTCTAAATTTTGTTTTACTGTATCATTATTTTTGTCTAATTTATCATATGTTGCATCAATCATTTCACTTGTAACAGATACTTCATCATCTATTTCGATTGACGGTATTATTTCTATGATATTACTATCACTAACTTTCGTGTAAAGGTCTGTTACGATACTTTTCCATTCCTTAAGTTTTCTAATTCTAAGATATGCATCAGATTGTGTTTTCTGAGAAATCTCAAAATCTTCAATATCAACTGCGTTATTATATATTTTTCGATACTGTTTTTCTAAACTTTTAAGTTCATCTAAAACTTCATTTAATTTAGTAAATAAATTTTGTCCCTCCATACCTATCTCCTTCCAAATTTCTGTTAATAACTTTAAACAAAATATTACTTTAATGCTTTTACATTCAAATCCAACAAAAAATCTTCGTTTCTTATTAATTCTTACTTGGCAAATTTTTTACACTAATCTTTATGCTCTAGTCCTCCTTTACAAACTGCATGAAATAAATTACTGTCTATTTACAATAATAAAGCCAACTATAGACGTAATTCTACATTTATTTTTATTTTCCTTTCTTTTTAACTAAAAGTAACTATTTATTAAATGCAAAACAATCTTCACTAACAAAGTCATCTCCCAACAAAAAAGACTACTATATTTGACAAAGTAGTCTTCTAATTTAAATATACAAAAATATTAATTATAATCCAAATTTTATTAATTGCTTACCAACTCTTCACATTCTAAATTTTTATATGTATTAAACTTACCTTATTATCCAGGAATTTTTAAATTGTCAATACAGCTTTTATTAATAATCAATTCCTTATACTTTTCGGACATAGTTCCATCGACTCTAAAACTTTTTCTCTTTTCTAAATATACATTTATTCTTTGATCTGTTGTAGCATCTAAATCGATGAGATTCATTATCTGTTCTTTATTTAATATGCAAACCTCAGAATTATACCCTTTGTACTTTTTATTAATACAAACAAGAGCAAATCTTAAATCATAATCAAAATATTTTCTTATTTCTTCTATTTGAGTACTATTAAAAGAAAAATCCCATCTTAAATGTTTATTCGTCTTATGTGGAGACCTATATCTCATATAAAGTACAATATCATCATTAATTATATATGTAGACCATGATTCTTTATTTGTTTCTACTAATTTTAGAGAATAAGGAACATCTTTTCTAAGTATCTTAGCAAGTACCGCTCCATGATAAAACTCAAACTCTCTTATAGCCATTATATCCCTCCTCTTAATTTTTAAAACTAGTGCAGCATAGCTTAATTAAACCCTATATTTCAAAATATATATTCTAAAATATAGACATTATTTTATATG
>JAGMES010000202.1 GCA_023128035.1 Halanaerobiales bacterium
ATTTTAATCAAATTCATTGTATTGTGCTGTTTAAGTATTAATATTTTATTATGATCTTCCCTTTTGAGTATTCCCCTCTCAGTTAATATATGTAGCTTTACATGTGATGGCGATCCATCAAATATTCTAAGATGTTCTTCGTATGGTATAACGTAATCAGTTATTGTCCTTAGAGCTTCATTTAAGGCCTGATAATGCCACTTTTTAGCATCTATGAGAACACCATCTAGATCAAATAGAACGTTCTTTATCATGATAATTTTGGCAAGGAAACCCACGGATTTATCCGTGGGTTATTGACCTACACTTTTTGTAACCTAATATACATATGTAAACTTTCGTCAATTCTTTTTTCAAGAATATTAAAATGTGCTTTTATTAAAGGTGTTCTAAACTTAACAATTCCAGGAACCCAATAATCAAAAGAAGTATCTGAAAATAGTCGAATATGTGTCGGATCTTTCAGAGCTGAAGGAGAATCCTGCCTTGGTACAACTATTTCAATGATCCCTTTTGGTTTTAGTGTTCTCCATACTTCTTCCATTAAAAATCTAAGATCATATATATGTTCAAGTAGATGCTGAGCAAAATAATTATCAATAGAATTATCATCAAATGGTAAGCCCTTTTCTAAATCTCTTACATACTCTTGACCATAATCAAATTGATCAATTCCTATATATCCCGCTTTTCTTTCAATGCCACTTCCAAGTTCAACGTTTTTCATTGTTTGGCCTCAAAAAGTTCTATATTTTCTTTAACCCAGTCAATAAGCTTTTTAACACCAATCTCGAAATTGATTTTTGGTTCCCAATCAAGTTCTTTTTTGATCTTGGAAATATCAGAAACATACACCTTTTGATCTGATGGTCGCCAATCATCATAGCTTTTATAAATATGTGTACCCATGTTTTTCTCCAAAGCCCCAATAAACTCAATCAGAGAAGTCGTGTTCTCTGGGCCACCACCCAAATTCCAAACTCCGCTTTCAATATCTGTGGAGGTAATAAATGCATCATAAGCCTTTACAACATCGCTTACATATAACACATCTCGCACCTGCTTCCCGTTCCCAAAAATTGTGATAGGTTTACCAAGCAAAGCTGCTATGATAAACCATGCTACCCAGCCTTGATCCTCAAAGCCAAACTGCCTCGTACCATAGATGCAACTCATTCGAAAAACAGCCGTCTTCATTCCATAAATGCGAGCATATTCTTGTGTATATAGATCCCCGACAAATTTACTTGCTCCATAGAGAGTGTGCCCTGTATGATCTATCGGTATTTTTTCAGATATGCCCTCTAAATCTTCGAATTCATATCTGGTTTTCTTTTCAATTAAAGCAAACTTATCTACATTTTCACCATACACCTTATTTGTACTGCAATAAACAAAAGTCGCTTCTGGACAAATTTTCCTAATATGTTCTAAAACATTTAGAGTACCAAAAGCATTGATCGAAAAATCCTCTTTGGGAATTCGAATAGAAAGAGGCACTCCAGGCTGTCCAGCGGTATGAATCACAACATCTACACCATCACCGAAAGCCTTCAATAAATCAGCATCATTTCTAATATCCCCCAAAATATGTTCTATATTCGGAAAAGATGCAAGATACTCCCAATTATATTCCACACTCTGATGATCATAACCAAAAAGGCGAGACCGCATCAAATTATCAAAAACAACCACATCACATCCTTGATTAGCGTAATATTCAGCCACATGACTACCTATCATACCAGCTCCACCAGTAATCAAAATTCGCATTTGTAATTCCTTTTAAAAATTTAATTACGAACTATGCCATCACCAATAAGATCTTCTCTCTTTTTTAAATCAGAGAAAAAATGTTTTCCTGAATCTGAATATGTTGAATCCATTAGCTTTGGATTCTTAGTATAATGATTATGTTTCACTTTTGATTTCTCACACCATTTTAATTTTTTATGTTTTATAGCTCTGTATGAAAATTCGCTATCTCCTTCATTGTGAATAAACAGTTCATTAAAGAATACCCCTTGAAGAGTATTGTCAATAAATTTAACTGTTGTTAACCCAGCACAACAAAGTATTTCACCTCCAGGCATAAAATTAAATGAAATTACTCCTTCTCCATCTTTGAAAGTTGATATGTAATCTTCTAAAGCAAATTTTAACCAATCTTTTTGCGGTACCATATCATCATTTAAAAATACAAAATAATTGAATCCTAATTCTTTCGTTATCTTATAACAATTATTTGTCATTTTAACACATTCTTGTCTCGGAGTAAAAATATAACAAGAATATCCAAGTGATTTAAAATGATTATATGATTTTTCATCATCATCAAATAATAATGAAATTTTATAATCTACTCCAATTGAGTTTCGTTTTACAGCTTCTATACCTTCTATAAGCTTTTTAATACGATTCCGACTTAAAAAACAAACATTTATAGTAGATTCCACATTAACCTTCTATAATTTCTTAAAAATCTCTAATAATTGTACATTAAAATTTTCATATGTCAAATCTTCTACTTTCTCTCTTCTTTTTATAATTGGTTGTTCTATATCTGATAAACAACTTATTAATTGATCTATATCTCCAGCTTTAAACATATATTCAATATCAAATTCAGGTATCAATCCAACATCAGAAGAAATAATAGGTTTACCTGAAGCCATTGCTTCAAGTGATGCAACTGGACCACCTTCCCACAAAGATGGTACAAATAAATAATCTATCAGTTCATATAGCTCACTTTGCTTAACATTATGATATTCTTCTGGAGTGTAATTGATTTGTTCAAATCGAATGCCCTTTTCTTCCATTTTATTAGTGACTTTTTCCCAACCTCTGCCACAAAAAATAAACTTAAAATTTTCAAAATTAAAACGATCTAATATTTGAAGTAGAAAATAAAGTCCTTTTCCTTCCACTTCACCATTTTGAATAATACCAAGTTTTATTGTTGATCTAAACTTATGAATTTCTATTGGAGAAATCAAATGAAAATTTTGTTCAACTGGGAAACCAAGGGTAATAAATTGATCTAAACTTCTTTTTGATTGATGAATAAAACCATCTAATTCTTTAAATTTATTAAAATCTTTTCCTATATCTTTATTGTGTTCCTTAGTATTATTCTTGTGAATATGTGTTACATACCCGACATCTAATATTTTTGTCTTGTTAAAAGGCAAATAAGTATTATAGCAAATATAAAAATTTATATCAGCTTCGTTCGTTGGTGTAAAAGAAAGACTGTATTCTATCTCTGTTTTGTTGTATTCTATTATTTTATCTGACCAGAATTTTTTAATCCAATTACCTTCTGTAACAATATTGACTCTCATTCAAAGCATCCTACGATCTTGTTTCAGTCACATTATTATTAAAATCATAAAAATATAGCGTTTTATCAATTCGAATTTCATGTACAACATCTTGAGATGCTCTCATCACCCAATCTATATCTTCTCCATAATTTATATCTGCATATTTATGGTTCTTGGCAATCTCAGTTCTATAAACCATCGTATGGGCTGGCTTTCCTCTCCACTGATTTCCGTCCTGACTATAATCATATTGAATACTATATTTAGAATATACTGATTCACCACCATCTATTTTTGTTTCGCAATCAAACACTACACAATCTGCTTCTGGATGTGCATATAAAGTATCCATAATCGAAGATACATAATCATCGGCAACTCTATCATCATCATCTATAAAAACTATATATTCCCCTTGTGCCAATAAAATCATTGCATTCCGTTTTGAACCTACTGTTCTCTTCTTGTTATCAAACAATCCAGCAATTTCAATATCATCTTTATCCCCAATTTGCTGTTCAAGATGACGTATTAATTTAGAAAAATATGTTTCAAGCCGAGAAGAAACAGTAAGTATACAAATAGATAATTTAATCATTTCTACAATTCCAATAACTTTTCATATTGCTCTACACATCGTTTTGCAATGACTTCTGGATTCCAAACCTTCTCTATGAAAGCTCTTACTTCTATTGAGCGAGCTTTCAATATATTCAAATCGTGTGCATAATTTTCTATAGTAGATATAATTTCAGGTATTCCATTTACGTTTTCAAAAGGCTCAAGATCTGTTCCAAAAAACTCCTTAAATACAGGATAAAAAGCAGGATCCAAATGCACCATCGTCGGAATTCCCATTGCAAGATTTTCAACGGTTGTCATCCCATGATACCCTCTCCATAAAGCATCAAAACCCAAATTCGTTGCTTTCTTAAGCCGTAAACAATCACTATGAACTAAAGAACTTGAAGGAACTGTAACAAACCCAACCCGAATCTCTCGTTGGACATTCGCAATAGCCTGTTTCAGTTCTATTGTGTTCTTATTATTTTTCTCGCCAGTCGGAAAGTGACCAATAATTACTTGATTAAATTCCCAAGGAACCGGTTTAAACTCTTCAGAATAAATATCTACCACATCTGGAATATAGAAACATCCATCATAAATATATACCGCTTGAGGAACCGAGGAAAAAATCGCATCATAATTGATATCAGTGCATTTTGTCCATAAATCCTTTGCTTTCGCTCTCTCTTCCCAATGTCCCAGAAAACTGCAAAAATCGTGGAATATCTTTGTTTTTCCTTTTAATTTCTCAATCCAATCAAATCCCCAATCTATAGAAACATAATCATGAATCGCAGAACAAAAATGCACGACGTCAGCCTCGTCCAAGATTGCTACAAATTCATCTCGGTTGTATGCTTCACTGACGAGATCGCTTGAAAACCCAAGTGTTGCTTGTACTCTAAAATGTCTAGTATCCCAATTTGTATATTTATTTATTGCTTGGGCTAATTGCCAAGAAGCTCCAGCCGCATCCCATGCAGGATTGACAAATAAAGACCTCACGATAAACCTCGCCTTTTTTTCGCTTCTTCAATTATAATTACAGTATCATCATAACCCTTAACATTACTCACCGTTTCTGCATGGTCTCGGTAATATCCCAATTTCATTGGAATATGATAAAGATTAGAAAATTCCTCACATTTCAAAGCAAAGTCATAGTCTTGAGCGGTAAATCTCTCATCAAATCCTCCAATTCTCTTTCTCAGCACTGCTCTCCACATGAAACACAAACCAGTAACACAACCATAAAGCAACATCCCCTTTACATAAACAGGTCTGAGAATTTCAGGTCCAAGATTTCCTTCTTTATCTATAAACTGAAAATCAGAATATATAAATCCAACATTAGGCATTTTCTCCAAATATTCAATAAGCACTGAAAGGAAATTTGAAAAATAAATATTGTCTGAACTAACATATGTTTCATATTCTCCGCTTGCATATTTCAATCCATAATTAAGAGCACTTCCAGTTCCTCCGTTTTCCTTCTCAAAATATTTAATTTTCGGATGGGGTAAATAACTTTTGATTATCTCAGCAGTATTATCAGTTGAACCATCATTTATAATAATAAATTCCCAATTCTGATATTCTTGATTAAGAATACTATCTACTGCCTCTTTAATAAATTGAGTTTGATTATATGTCGGCATTACAATTGATACTTTCTTGTTTTCTTCCATAAATTATATTTTTCCTTTAAAAAATCAATCCATCAATTATTGATCTTCCATTAATTTCCCATTGCCTAAACAAATGTTTCGGTTTTATAAAACCATCACAGAATATTTCATATTCTTTAGCAATAACATCTAAAGAGAAAAAAGTATCATCGTGAGTCAAAAGAGAAGGTTCATATCTAAATGGAATTTTTTGTAGGATTTCTCTTGGAATTAAGGTACAACCTAAATGACATCCTTTTACATTTAAAATCTTATTCTCAAGTTCTTCAAATGAATAATTAAAACGTTGACAAATTGTTGAAGGAATATATTCTATCTTTTTTGAAATTATAGTATCAGAATTGGGTCTCTCTAAAAGTGCTACTGAAATTCTTTCCGTTCTCTGATTTTTAAATAAATTATCCAGTTGAGATTGAGTCAAAATAACATCAGATTCAAGCGAAAGAAAAAAATCAAAATTTCGAGATAGGAAATAATTTCTTAATTCATTTCTTGTTTCGGTTAATTTTAATCTCGAAGAATCAGTTTTTGAAAAACGATTGCCAATATACTCTACTTGAAAATCAGCTTTTCTTCTTTTGTTTTCTAAAAAATCACAAATCTCATCAAAGAAATCAATTTCTTTAGAATTGTCAATGATACAAACTTCAGCGGAAAGTGTAAGTAAATTTTCTAAAAATTCGGACATGCAATATCTTTTAAAATCATAAATTGGAACTGCAATAAGAATCTTTTTCTTTTTAAGATTCTGAGGCTTTTTAAAAAGAATTTTAGCCATTTCCCAATTCCAGAAGTTTCTTCATCACAATTCTCGGTTCTATTTCTTTATCCGTTTCAAGATAAAGATTTCCAATATTTTCAGGAACATGAAGAGGAATCCAGAAAGGATTGTGAAAATAAAGTACCACGGTCGGATGTCCTGCATAACACGATATTTCCCAAATAAAACTGTTCACATCAATACAATACTTAGCTAACAGAATAATTCCTATAGTCTCTAAAATACTAGTTTTTCCAACTAAATCTGTTATTCCTTCGAGTGGAAAATAATCACTTTTAGATCCAACTCTGACAATTGATAATCCTTTAATTCTAAGAAAATTAACGAGCTGAATCCATTTCTCATCATCCCAATGACGTTCAGGTTCGAACCCCCTAATATTTCCTTCTGTCGTTCGGGGATGGATTACTACTGTCTTCTCAAGATCTAGATTCTCAAGAAATTTTCTTGCTGAAATTGAAGCTGATTTCGGAATTTGGACTTCGAATGGAATCTGAATTGGATATCCGAGTGGAGCGTGATCCGATCTCCAATCTAAAATCTTATCAGCTTCTGGTATTGTACCCTCTGTAATCTCAATCACTCTTGAATCAGCAGAAAGAATCTCTCTTTCCCATTCTATCGCTTTCGGAAACCCTCCACGAATTGCGAATTTTACTTTATCTTCTTTCTGAAGTAAAGAATCAAGTCTAGCAAGATAGGTTACAAGATCGCCCAATCCACCTTG
>JAGMES010000203.1 GCA_023128035.1 Halanaerobiales bacterium
CACTAAAACAAGGATTGAAACTTAAAAATTTGTAAAACTGATGTAACATTACCTTCTGATCTTCATGGTATAATGTATAAAATTATAAAATAGACGAAGTAGCTTTTTCGATTTTAAAGGAATTAAAAAAATTTGGGTATAGCATTAATTACTAAATTCATTAAAATACTTGCTTGACTAATTGCATAATTAAACCAAAAATGATATAATAAAAGTGATTTAAAAAAAGTAATAAATAACGAATTGAAGAAGAAAAGAGGTGAATTAAGTGATTCATGCAATTAAGAAAATTGGCGAATATGCTTCAAAAAAGGGGGAGACTACACTTTTAGAACAATTGGTAGATGATCCAAATGATAACGGTAAGTATAATACAGTAGTTTTTATTATTTTTAGAGTTAATGAAGATGAAGTAACTTATGCTGGAATCGATATTGAGGAGTACACTAAAAGAAAACTTATTAAATATGCTTATAAAAAAGGTGCAGCTAGGGGGGGAGATTTAACGCCTACTTCAAAAGTAACTGAATTTAAAAAGACTTTAGAGCGTATTGTTAAGCCGATTGAAAAGATATCTAAAAACTTAGATGAAAATAATGATGATGACAGAATTTTGATGAGAATTTCTTTTATGCTACATGACATAGAGATTATGCAAAGGATTCTAGCAGATTTAGAGAAATTAACTTATGATGGAAGTGTAGTATTAACAATTAGAGTAGATCAGGGTGAATCACAAAAATATGTTGGAGATTTCCCGAGATTAACTTCAGGCTTACTAGAACAGTTTGAAAAATCACTTTATTTTAGAAGTTCATTTAATAAAGATGAGAAAGAATCAATAGGGAAAAATAATCAATGCTATGTTTGTTCCAAAATTAGTGATAAAACCTATGGTTATGCTGCTACATTTGCATTTTATACATTAGATAAGCAAGGTTTTTCTAGTGGTGGTTTTAAACGTGGTGATGCCTGGAAAAACTACCCTGTATGTCCTGAGTGTGCTTTTGATTTAGAAATAGGTAAAAAATATATAGAAAATAAACTTTCAGCTACATTTTCTAACTTAACATATTTTATATTACCAAAAAATATTTTTGCTGAGAATGAGGAAGAAGCAGAAGAATTATTTGATATTTTAGGTGACTTAGAATATAAAAGAAAAATGTCCTTAAAAGATGATACGATTACAGGAATAACTGGAGTACAAAATGATCTGTTGTCATTAATGAAAGATTATTCTAACTATACTAATTTTAACATTATGTTCTATGATTCACCGAAAGGAAGTAGTGAATTTAGAATTTTACTCTATGTTGAAGATGTACTTCCATCAAATATGAGGAGAATATTTAAAGCAAAAGATGAGGTTGAAAAATTACCTTTGTTTAATAATTTGCCTGGTAAAAATAATAAACAATTCAATTTAAGGTTTAGTTTTAAAACAATACATCAATTCTTTCCCACAAAACATTTTTTAAAAACCTTTTTAGAGATATTAAACAATATCTTTACACAAAGAAAAATATCTTATGATCTATTAGTTCATAGATATATGGATGTTATCAGAGAAAAGTATTGTAATAATGAGTCAATTTGGCTGGACACTCTTAAAGCCATGGAAATTTTATTTTTCCTAGAAAAGCTTGATTTGCTTAATAGAGAAAAGGAAGGTGAAGTTACGATGGTGATTGAAAACAAAGGATATGAAGAACAATTTAAAGAATTTTTTATAAAATATACAACATTTTTTGATACTGATGCCAAGAGAGCAGTATTTTTAGTGGGAGTGTTGGCCCAGAAATTGTTGAATATTCAAGCTAAGGATCGAAATGGAGCAACTCCTTTTAGAGCGAGGTTAAATGGGTTAAAACTTAATGAAAAGATTATTAAAAGATTACTACCAGAAGTTCAAAATAAATTAGAAGAATATGATAAAAATTATTATAATAAATTGGAAGTTCTAATTGCAGAGTATCTTTTGGTTAGTGATTTTTCGATTTTCTCAAATGATGAAATCTCTTTTTATTTTACTGTAGGAATGAATCTTGCAAATAAGTTTCAATTTGAAAAGAAAGAAAAGGGGGAATAGTAGATGGGAAATTTACAGCAAAGAATAGAAATTCTATTTTTGTATGATATTAAAGATGCTAATCCGAATGGTGATATATTGAATGAAAACAAACCTCGTATTGATGAAGAAACTGGAATTAATCTTGTAACTGATGTTAGATTGAAGAGAACTGTTAGAGATTATCTATATGAGTACGAAGGATTTAATGGTAGTGATGATAAAGATATCTTTATAAGAGAGATTAGAACTGAAGATAATTATATTCAGGATGGTAAGACAAGAGCCAAAGATTTTAAAGAAGATGCTAAGACAATTTTGGATACATGTATTGATATAAGATTGTTTGGGGGAGTTATTCCTGTTAAGGGGAATCCGATAACATATACTGGCCCTGTACAATTTCAAATGGGAAGATCACTACACCCTGTTCAGATTGTTCACATTAAAGGTACTGGTGCTTTTGCATCCAAAGCTAAAGCTACTCAGAAAACATTTAGAGAAGAATATGTTTTACCTTATTCTCTTATAGCTTTTAATGGGATAGTAAATGAAAATGCTGCTAAATATACACAAATGACAGAAGAAGATTTTCAATTGCTTAAAAAAGCAATTTGGTTTGGAACTAAAAATTTGATTAGTCGGTCTAAATTTGGACAAATACCAAGATTGTTGCTTACGATTACATATAAAACTCCTGGCTTTTTTATTGGTGAGCTAAGAAATTATCTTGAACTCAAAACAGATATGAGACCTGAAAAAATTAGGGATGTATCAGATTATCAGTTAGATGTCACAAAATTAGTGGGTTTATTAACAAAACACAAGGAACACATCGAAAATTGTGAGGCAATGTTAGATGAGAGAACTCAAATAATGTATAATGGAGAAATTGTTAAAAATAATTCTGAATTTAAATTTGTAAGGTAGGGGAATGAAAATGACTACCAAAACTTTAGTATTTGATATTTGGGCAGATTATGCCCATTTTAAAAAATATTTTACAACAACTTCACCACTAACATTTTCAATTCCACCTAAAACAGTGATATATGGTATTCTTGGAGCCATAATTGGTTTAGAGAAAGATGAGTATCTTGAGTATTTTCAAAATGAGTGTAAAGTTGGTATTCAGATTCTTAATCCAATTAAAAAAGTACGTATAGGTTTAAATTTAATTGATACAAAAAAAGCTAAAGGTATTGGATGGAATAGAATTGAACAACGAACACAAATAAGGACTGAATTTCTTAAAGATCCTAAATATCGCTTATATATTGCCCATGATAATTTGAAAATATATGAAGCATTAAAAAAGTATATACAGACACATAAATCTGTTTTTACGGTTTCATTGGGTTTAAGTGAGTGTTTAGCAAATTTTAGGTATGTTGGTGAAGAAGAAGTTGAAAGAATTCAAGGTAATGATGAATTTGTTGAAGTAGTAACATCTTTTCGTATTGATGATGGCAATGTTAAAAAAGGTGATATCAATTTTGATGAAAGTGGAAAAGAATACTTTTTGGACAAAGTTGCTATTGAAATGAAACCAGACCGTGAGGTAGTAGATTATGGACAGGTTTTATTTGAACGTAGTGGAAAGGGTATTAAGCTAAGACCTCAATATTATTACAGAATTTCATCTGGTGAAAATATTTTATTTATTTGAAAGGAAAGTATTATGAATAGACCGATATATTCACATCCTGGGAAATTGTTAAAAGATCATGTGACAAATGTGATGGAACTGGGGTTATTAGAATACAGAAGAAAATCTTTGAATTTTAGTGATCTTCATAAAAAAGAAATTTTAATGAAAGTGGTTTTAATAACTCATGATTTTGGAAAAGCTACAAGCTTTTTTCAAAAAAAGTTATATGATGATAGTTATAATGATGAAAGAGCTAATCATGGGTTATTTTCTGCTCTTTTTACTAATTATATTTTACAGCAATTAATTGGTGATGAATTTTTATCTTCGATTGGTTTTGCTTGTGTAGCCAGACATCATGGGAATTTAAAAAATTTTGAAGATCTCTTACAGTTAAAAGAAAGGGAATGGAATTTAGTAGAAGAACAGTTTGTGAGTATAGATTTAGAGTATTTAGATATGATTTTAAAAAGTGTTGATATAAACATTATGTTGAAAAGTATTAATTTTACAACTTTGAGAAAATATTTCGAGCCAGCAAATCAAAGGCGTGTATATAGAAAACTGCGTAGAACTAAGAACCATTTTGCAGAAAATTATTTATTACTTAATATGATTTTTTCTATTTTAATATTTGCGGATAAAGGAGAAGCGATCTATTATAGTAATGATCATTCTTTTGAGGAACTAAAAAATATGATTTGTAGCAGAATTGAATTACCGCCAAACTTGGTGGATATGTATAAAGAGATAAAAGGTTGGAATGCAACAAAAGAACCAATAAACTTGAAGAGAAATGAAATTTATTCAGAAATTATAGAAAATGTGGAAAATTTAGACCTTGAAGAAAAAATATTTTCAGTGAATGTTCCAACTGGTACTGGTAAAACGCTGGCTACACTTTCAGCTGCGCTACATTTATGTAAAAGGTTAAAAGTAGAGACAAAATGTGCTTATCGAATAATCTATACTTTACCATTCACTTCTATTATTGACCAAAATTATGATGTTTTTCAAAAAGTCTTTGAAGCTAATAAGATTGAATTAGATGAAAAAGTTTTGTTGAAACATCATTATCTTACTCCTAAAAAATATAAATGGTCGGAGGAATACGATGATCAGAAACCTGATATTTCCGAATATATGGTTGAGATCTGGAATTCTGAAATAGTTGTGACAACTTTTGTACAGTTATTGCATACAATTTTTTCACATCGGAACCGTAGTTTAAAAAAGTTTCATCAGCTGTCTAATTCAATTATTCTATTAGATGAAGTTCAATCAATTCCATATAGATATTGGAGTTTAGTAAGAGAAACTTTAAAAGAGATGGGTAGATTATTTAATTGTTATTTTGTATTGATTACAGCTACAATGCCTTTAATATTTGATGAATCTCAGGGAGAAATTACAGAACTGGCAAAATCGAAAGAAGACTATTTTAAATTTTTTGACCGAATTGAGCTTAATCTTGGCTATCTAAAAACACCTATGACTCTTGAAGACTTTCAAACATTATTACTTGAAGATATAATGGAATATGAAAATAAAAGTTTTTTGGTAGTATTAAATACTGTCGGAACATCTATTAAACTGTACGAATCTTTAAGGGAGGTATTAGATTCTTCAAATTTAATTTATCTCTCAACAAATATTATTCCTCTTCATCGTCTTCAAAGAATAGATGATATTAAAAAATCTAAGGAGCCAAAAATCATTATCTCCACACAGATGGTTGAAGCAGGTGTTGATATTGATATAGATCGGGTATATAGGGATTTTGGTCCATTAGATGCAATTAATCAGACATGTGGTAGATGTAACCGTAATTTTGATATTTCAAAAAAAGGTAAGGTAACAGTGGTTAGCTTAATAAATGAAAATCACAATAATAAAAGATATTGTGAGTATGTTTACAGTGATATCTTGTTATTTGCAACTGAGGAAACACTAAAAAATCAACCTACAATTCTTGCAGAAAAAGAATTTTATCAGATGAATAAGCAGTATTTTGCTAAAGTTAATCGTAAAAAAAGTGAAGATCATTTTGATGTATTATCTGAAAGAATGAAACAACTGCAATATACGTTGGCTTTTGAAGATGATAGGGATGTTGAAACGAAAGAGAGTAAAGTATTTCGTTTGATAGATAAGGATCAAGATGCAGTGAACTTATTTATCGAAATTGATGAAAGAGCTCAAAAAATTTGGGGTGAGTATCTTAAAACACAAAAAATTAGTGATTCTTTTGCTAGAAAAGCTGCTTTTGAAAAGATAAAAGGTGACTTTTTGAATTATGTAATAACGATTCCGAAATCGGTGGCGAAAAAACGATTAGAATCCTCACAACTTGAAAAAGTATTTAATCATATCTCTATAGAACAAATCCAGTTATATGATTTTGACACAGGTTTTATTCGAGATAATAAAGAAACTAGTAGTTTTTTTTAGGGGGATCAAGATGCAAATTAAGCAAGTTATATTACAGTTTGAGATTAGTGAAGAACTACCAAAAAACTATGGTCATTATTTACGAGGTTATGTTGGTAATTTATTTTCAGAATCTTTGTTTCATAATCATCTTGATGATGATAAATTTAGGTATGCTTATCCATTAATTCAATACAAGATTATTGATAAGAAACCGACAGTTATTGGACTTGGAGCTGGGACAACTCTTGTTAACAAACATTTCTTAGATTTAGATAAATTAGTTTTGGGAGATAAGGTTTTTGAAGATTTTGAAAGAAAAATGAAGATTGATACTGTTGATTTATCTTTTGCTTCGACTATGAACTATTGTTATGAATTTTTGACTCCCTGGATGGCTTTGAATCAAAAAAATTATCGACTTTATAAAGATAAGCAGAAGAATTTGGATAGTTTTGATGAAAAAGTTTTTTTTCAAAAGATACTTGTCGGGAATATATTAAGCTTTGCAAAAGCAATAGATTGGTGGGTGAATTCACAAATTTTTGTTCTTCCAGAAATTAAGTCAACCAAAATTCAATTTAAGGGTCAACAAATGTTAGGTTTTGTTGGTAAGTTTTATTCAAATCTTGTTTTACCAGATTTAATAGGGCTTGGCAATTCCCCAGCTAGAGGTTTTGGAACTATAAGAAAAGTAAAGAGCTAGGTATAAAAAATAAAATAGAAAATTTTTGGGTAAACAAAAATATTTGAGTAAAATAATGGAAAAAGCGATTAGGTGAATTTTGCTCTGATTTTCGCCTGATTGCTCACTTTTTCTAAAGGGAGATTTTACGGCAAAGTGAGTAAAATGAGTGGTTTTTTAAGGAAATGTAAAATTTATCTGGCCTATTTTTTTTCTAGGAGAATAGCGATAAAGCTTGATATTTCGCCAT
>JAGMES010000204.1 GCA_023128035.1 Halanaerobiales bacterium
TTCTTCAAATGTACAATCGACATATAAGCACCTCATTCTTTGGTATAATTATACCAAGGAACGAGGTAAAAGTAAACCCTTTAATATCAAAAAACTATTGAAATTAAAGGGTTTTTTGATATTCATTGTTATAAAATTCTAGGAATACAGGTTATATATCAGTACACCTATTTAATCAGTATGACAATTTTCATTAGAAAAAGAGAAAAAATCGTATTTAGTATTGATATTAATACGTAAAGTGCGTATAATAGTAATAAGGACTGTATTTAAGAGAAAAATACTCTTTAAAGGGATGAAGGGAATGTTAATAAGATTTAGTGTTGAAAATTTTTTATCATTTGACAAAAAACAAGAATTAACAATGTTGCCAGCTAAGAGAATTAGGAGTAAGAAGGAACATATAATTTCACATGAGAAAGTTTCGTTATTAAGAACTGCAACTATATATGGAGCAAATGCGTCTGGTAAATCTAATCTAGTTGAAGCAATTAGATTTGCAAAATTTGTTGTTACTAAGAAATTGCCTATAAATTCTACTAAAAAGTATTGTAGGGCTCAAAAGGGTAATGAAAAAAAAGCTACTAAATTTGAATTTGAGCTATATAAAAATAATAAATATTATGCATATGGATTTAGTTTAGATTTACATAATCAATTAGTACTAGCGGAATGGTTGTACGAGTTGATCCCTCATAAAGACAAGGAAAAGATGTTATTTGAAAGAGAGTCACAAATTAATCGCTTAGAATTGGGATCAGATATAAAACTTGGCGAGATTGATGAAATGAGGTTTAAAGTTTATAAGTTAGACTTTGAAGAAAATAAAAAATCTTTGTTTATCACAAAAATGAATCGAGATAAGAAAATTACTAGTGAATCTAAGCTTTCGTTTTTTAAAGACGTTTATGAGTGGTTTGATGATGATTTGATAACAATATTGCCTGATCAGCCGATTACAACATTTGAATATTTTTATGGAGATAACTGTAGTATGAAAATTGATGAAATAATTGAAGCTTTTGATATAGGTATTTCAAAAGTAAAAGTTCATGAGATTACTCCAGTTGAATTTAGGAAAAAAATACCGTCTGAACTTGCAAATGGCATTTTGGAGTCATTCAAAAACAAACTTGAAGAAGCGGACGATGATGTGGAAGAAGTGGTTATGTCTATGCGTAGTAATGATGTATTTTTCAATTTCAAAGGAAAAAAAGATGGAGAAATAGTTATTACGACGATAATGCTAGAACATGGTAGTGTATTTGGAGATTTTGAGTTTTCGGAAGAATCTGATGGTACAAGGAGATTATTTGATCTACTCGACATTTTAATAAGTAATGAAAAAAATAAAATCTATATTGTTGATGAAATGGAGCGTAGCTTACATCCAAAACTTACTTATAGGTTTATCGAATTATTCTATGAATTGCTAATTAGTAATAATGTTCAATTAATATTTACTACACATGAATCTACTATTATGACTCAAGAACTATTGAGAAGAGATGAAATATGGTTTGTGGAAAGGAATAAAAATAATACTTCTCATCTCTATTCACTAGATAGATTTAATGAGAGGTATGATAAAAAATTAAGTAAGGCATACTTAGAAGGGCGCTATGGTGCTATTCCAATCTTCAAAAAATTCTCTTTTGAGGATGGTGAATGCTAATGAGGATATAGTAATTGAACCTTTAAGGATATTCATACAGAGGTAAAATATTTTGAAGGAATTGACAAATATATTGAATATGTGAATTTGGCAGGTCAAAATAATATTCTTGCAGTAACAAATCCATGCTTTGAATTGTGGTTGCTTTTACATCTTGAAAACTCATTCAATGAAATTGTACAGTGTAATCAAGAGGAAATATTACTTTTATTGGTAATTTCAAAGATTAAAAAAAATATAAAAAAGATACTAGAATATAATTATATATTAGTATCTTTTTGTTTTTTTGAAATTTAAAATTTAGATTTCTTCTTAGCAACTGTTCGTTTACCCATCATTGGGTCTACGATGGTTCCTTTATATATTTCTTTTGCTTCAATTTTTATTTTAAAATCTTTTTCATATCTTTTAATTAATGATATTTCTCTTTTTGAAACTATAGAAAGAGCAGTACCTAATTTTCCAGTTCTTCCGGTTCTACCTACTCTATGTAAATAGTTTTTTGGATCTTCAGGCAAATCTAAATTAAATATATGAGTTACGTCCTTTAAATCTAGACCTCTTGCAGCTATATCAGAAGCTATTAAAAGTTGAATTTTTCCGCTTTTAAAACCATCTATCGCTTTTTTGCGTTCCTCTTTTGATGCATTACCATATATACCGAATGCTTTAATATGGTGGTATTGAAGTTTGGCCGTAGTTAGTTGGATTATTTCATTTTTGTTTATAAATACAATGGCTTTTTTTGGTTCTATGGAAGCTACCAATTTTCTTAAAACTTCAATTTTATCTCGTTGTTCTGCAATAAAATACATATGAGTAATATTTGGATTAACTGGTTTTTCTTCAATTTTTATAACTTCTGCATTTTTCATTAAATTCTTAGCTGTAGTAATAGTTTTCTCGTCTATAGTGGCCGAAAAAACCATTAACTGTCTATCTCTAAGTGTAGTTTTTATAATATCTTTAACCCCAGCAAAATTGTTTTCATCAAGCAGTCTATCACCTTCATCTATAACAATAGTTTTAACTGTATGTGGACGTATCTTTTTCTTTTTTATAAGCTCTAATATTCTTCCTGTTGACCCTACAATTATATGAGGCTTTTCTTTTAGTTTCTCAATTTGCCTATTTATATTAGCCTGCCCTATTATAGTAGTAGAAGTTATAGGTACTTCTGAATTTTGTGACAAAAGTTTTATTTGTTTCTCAATTTGTATAACTAGTTCATGGGTAGGAGCTAATATAATAGTTTGAAGTTCTTTTTTAGTACTATCGATCTTTTGGAATATAGGTAGTAAATAGGCTAACGTTTTTCCACTTCCAGTTATAGATTGACCGATTATATCTTTATTTTCTAATGCTAAAGGTATTGCTTTTATTTGAATATCTGTGGGTTCCTTTATATCTTGCTTTGATAAACCTTTTATTAAATTTGAATTTAACTCTAACTGTTCAAATGAAGTTGTCATAGTAATCTCCTTTGTGTGGATTAATCATTTTTTGATTTTATGAATAATTTGGATTTGTTTGATAACAAAAAACTTCTTTAATTATATATTTAGATTTTGTTTTTGTCAATAACATATTCTTGTTCATACCTAATACTGAAAATGCCTTATACAGATAGTATATCTATTTTACCCTGTTTATATTATATATTAAAAGGGTGGAAAAGTAAAAAGGATATATTCAATAAATAGCAAAATATATGGTAAAATTATTTTTAAAAAGCACAATTTAACTTTTAAAACTTTTGATTTTATTAAAAATAAAGAAGAGCATTGGCAGAAAAAAGTGGAAGCATTATAAGATCTTAAACCAGAGTTTATAAAAGAGGATCAATTATCACTATTTAAATATCGTTATGATGAAGCACTATATTATGAAAAATGGGATGTTAATAGACGAAGTCGTCATTTATATCATGTTCAGATAACTAAGTAAAATATAAATGGTGTATTCTCTAATAATAATAAAAGAGATACACTGTTTACCATACTTTAAAAGATAAATTATATGTAAACCATCTTGACAATTTAAAAAGTAAATTATATAATAGGGGAAATAAAAAAATAATATATAAAGCGTTGATTGAGATTAGTAGGTTTATAGAATATTTACAGAGAATCAAACATCGGTGAGAGTTTGATATTATGAAATAAACTGAATGGACTCATGAGTGGAAACTGAAATAATAGTAGGTGACACGGTTTCTCCCGTTATAGAGATAGAATATCGGATGAAAATTCCTGTATTCGAAAAGAGAGATAAAGGTATTTTTGTTTTACCTTTAAAAGAGGTGGCATCGCGATATATTCGCCCTCTATGCACTTAGTAAGTGTATAGAGGGCTTTTTTATTTTATAAAAAGTTTATAAGGAAAAGGAGGAGACTTTATGGTAACTGGTTTCATATGAAGTTTAATATATAGATTAAAATTTACTAAAACTAATAATTTGAAAATCATAACGAAATATGGAGGTATATTATGAAACTTACAGTACAAAAATTAAGTATATTAATAATTTCAGTGTTAATTATTTTAACCGGCTGTCAACAAAAAGATGATTCTAAAGAATTGATTCAAATTGGCATGACTCAAATAGTAGATCATCCTTCATTAGATGAAATACGACAGGGTATTGTTGATGCTTTAAATGAGAATGGTTATAAAGAAGGCGAAAAGATAAAGTTGGAGTTTAAAAATGCTCAAGGAAATATTGAAAATACACAATTGATTGCTAAATCTTTTGATACAAAAGATTTAGTTATAGCTATTACTACTCCCAGTGCACAAGCAGCATTTAATAATTTAAAAGATATCCCGATAGTTTTTTCTGGAGTTACAGATCCGGAGAGTGCTGGATTGATAGGAAAAAATATTACTGGTGTAAGTGATATGACTCCTATTAAAAATCATTTGGAATTATTACAAACACTTATTCCAAATGCGAAAAGAGTAGGGGTAATCTATAATTCAAGTGAATTGAATTCTGAAATTCAGGTAAATATTATTAAAGAAGAAGTAACAAATTTAGGTTTAAAGCTTGAAATTGCATCTATTAGTAATATCAATGAAATGGCATTAGCATTAGATAAAGTCCTTGAAAATGCAGATGTATTATATACACATGTAGATAATACATTAGCCTCATCGTATCCTTTGATTGTAAAAAAAGCTAATGAACAGAATGTACCCATAATTGGAGCTGTTGATGATTTTGTAAAACAGGGTGCATTGGCAACTGAAGGTATAAATAATTACAAAGTTGGATATCAAACTGGTACTATGATTGTAAAAATATTAAATGGGGAAGACATTTCTAATATTTCATTTGAGACATTAAAAGAAACAGAACTTATTATAAATAAAGAAGTAGCTAAAGAATATAAAATAATATTACCTGATGAGATAAAAGAAAGAGCAATATTTAGATAAGGGTGAGGAAAATGAATATAGTATCTATTCTTGAACAGGGATTAATATTTGGAATAATGGCGATAGGTGTTAGTATATCTTATAAAATCTTAAACTTTCCTGATTTATCTGTTGATGGTAGCTTTCCTTTAGGAGCTGCTGTCGCTTGTACACTTTTAGTAAATGGATATTCTCCAAGTATAGCATTGTTGATGGCTTTATTAGCAGGACTTATTTCAGGGTTTTTTACTGGATATATTCATACTAAATTTGATATTACAAATTTATTGTCTGGAATAATCGTAATGATAGCTTTATATAGTGTAAATTTACGAATAATGGGAAAGGCAAATATTCATATTTTTAATCAGAATCATTTATTCAAAAGTAACTATTCAGCTTTAGTGATTATATTAATATTATTGATTGTGTGCAAGTTAGTAGTTGATTATTTGTTGAAGACAAAATTGGGATATATATTAAAATCTTTGGGCAATAATCCTGTTCTAGTTAATTCTCTTGGACTTGATGATAAGAAATATAAAATAATCGGACTTATGATAGCAAATGGACTTGTTTCATTATCGGGAGGCATTTTAGCTCAGTACCAGGGATTTGCTGATGTAGGAATGGGGACAGGTATATTAGTTACAGGGCTTGTTTCTATTATATTAGGTGAACAAATTCTAAAAAAAAATAAATATATCACATTATCAACAAAAGTTATAGTAGGAAGCATTATTTATAGATTAATTATTGCTTTATCATTAAAAATGGGTCTTACAGCAAGTGATCTAAAATTAATCACTGCATTAATATTACTTGGGATATTAATCATAGATAGTAAAAAACATCATATCAAAAAAATGTTGACTTAAAATATCAGAGGTGTGATCAAATGATAGAATTAAAAGAAGTAGTAAAGAAATTTAATGTGATAGATGGAGAAAAGATTATATTTGATAAATTAAATTTAGTGATTGAAAAGGGAGAATTTGTCGTAATAGTAGGAAGTAATGGAGCTGGAAAATCTACTTTATTAAAGATTTTAACTGGTGACATAGAAATAGATAAAGGTGAAATATTAATTAATAATGATAACATTGAAAGACTCAGTTCCTTTAAAAGAAAAAGATTTATATCAAATGTGTACCAAGATCCTGCGATGGGAACATCATCTAATATGACTGTATTTGAAAATTTATCTATGGCAGATAATAAAGGAAATAAATATGGACTTTCATTAGGATTAAATAAGAAGAGAAAAGGTTATTACATCAAAGTATTAAAAGAGTTAGAATTAGGCCTGGAAGAACAGTTAAATACGGAAGTAGGGTTTTTGTCAGGGGGGCAAAGACAGGCAATTTCTTTGATTATGGCTACATTAAAAACTCCAGAATTATTGTTATTAGATGAACATACATCAGCATTAGATCCTAAAACTTCTCAAATAATTATGGAGAAGACTAAGAATATAGTTGAAAAGAATAAATTAACTGCTGTTATGATAACACATAATTTAAAAACTGCCTTAGATTATGGAAATAGACTTGTTATGTTGGATAAAGGAAAAGTTGTATTGGATGTAAAAGGAAAAGACAAAGAAAAACTAAATATAGAATTGTTATTAAAAAGATGGGGAGAAATTTGATGCCATCTCGATGATATGATAAGGGCGATTGTACGCTGGTGAATATTTGAAAGGCTTGTAAGATAGTATTCTTGAAATTATAGAACAATTCTGCCTTTTATTCTTGGTAAATTTACGATATAATAAAATTAAGTTGCACAGGTAATGGAAAAGCTTGTTTTAAATTAGTGGGAGTGTGATGAAAAAATGAATAAGCATAGATTGAAAGAAAAATTAGATGATCTTAAAAATGCATTAGATCGATTAGAAGAAGGCTTGAAGGAAGAGAAAACTAATTCTTTGGTTATTGATGGAGTAATCGTGTGCCTGGAATAAAGTAC
>JAGMES010000205.1 GCA_023128035.1 Halanaerobiales bacterium
CACACGTTAGCAGCATCTTCAGTTTGCCCACCACTATTAGAATGATAAAGGGCATCAATCAAATCTCCCTGATAAACCAAAACCTCTCCAGAAGTCTTTTCTACAGCCTGGGAAATTTTATTCCAGTACAATAAATAGTTAAATAAACCCCATTTTTTCTGCAATTCGTCTTTGCTGGCCCAGGCCTGCCCAGTTCTATAATCAGTACTGATCACTGCTTCGGAATCTTCTGAAATTTTTTGATTATATTTGAGTCGGCGTGCAACATAAGTTCTAGCAACTACTGCTTGAGCCTTCAAAGCTTCTATCTCAAAACTTGCGGGCATCTCCGCAGCTACAACTCCCTTAATATATTCCTCTAGCTCCATAGCCTGAACGTAATTTTCCTGGTTGTTAAAGACTTTGATCACTGACCCGCGAGGTTTTTTTAATTCAGAATCATTAATTGTGCAACCTCTAACCATTAAAGTAGGTATGATAATCACTATTATAGAAATAATGATCAAAAGTGATACTAAAAAATTTCTCATTAAAACCAAACTCCTCCCCAGCAAATGAATAAGTCCTTTACTATCTTATTCTTGCTAGAGAAGGGTTAGACCAAAAAAAACAAACAGAGTCATACCTGTTTTCAACGACATTTCAGAAGGCGAGTCCCCTCCTCTATAGATGGGGGTGTAAACATTAGAATAATTTCAAAACTTCAGTGGGAAACGCAAAATCTCCTTCTGAAGTCGTTGAACGACTTTAACTAATACGTTGAATTTGTGCTCCCACACTCCTTAACTTTTCTTCAATTTTCTCATAGCCTCGTTCAATATGATAAATTTCGCTGACTTCAGTCTCTCCCTGAGCTACCAAACCTGCTAAAATCAAAGCAGCACCCGCACGTAGATCTGTCGCTGTAACTTTAGCACCTGTCAGCTCAGTTGGCTTAACTAATGCTGTTCGTCCATCTAACTTAATATTTGCTCCCATTCTTTTTAACTCATCTACATGCATAAAACGATTCTCCCAAACTGTTTCAATGACCAAGCTTGAGTCGTTAACCTGAGTCAAGAGAGCCATCATCTGTGCTTGTAAATCTGTAGGGAATCCAGGATGTGGAAGAGTCTTTACATCCACACCTTTTAATGGCTGCCTAGCAGTTACTCGTACTCCTTCAATCTTTTCTTCAACCTCTACACCCATCTCAATCAACTTTGCAATCAAAGGTTTTAAATGTTCACTCAAAACATTTCGAACAAAAATATCACCTTGGGTAATAGCTGCTGCAATCATATAAGTTCCAGCTTCAATTCGATCTGGAATAATCCGATGTTCTACGCCATGTAATTTTTCAACACCTTCGACTTTAATTACATCTGTACCCGCGCCACGAATACTAGCACCCGCAAAATTCAGATAGTTAGCCAGATCAACAATCTCAGGTTCTCGGGCTGAGTTTTCAATGATTGTCTGGCCATCTGCCCTCGTAGCTGCGAGTAATATATTTATTGTAGCTCCAACACTAGGGTAATCTAAATAAATTTTTGCTCCTTTTAATTTTTCAGCTCTAACTTCTACAGTGCCATGATCCATAAAAACTTCAGCACCCATTGCACGGAAACCTTTCAAATGAAGATCAATAGGCCGATTCCCAATCTGACATCCCCCTGGTAAAGCACATCGAGCACGCCCCAAACGCGGCAATAATGCCCCAAGAGTGTAATATGATGCTCTTAGTTTACGAACCAATTCATAAGGTGCTTCAAAAGTATTTATACTGTTAGGGTTAATCCGCATCTCATTATTAGCCAAAGTAACTTTTGCACCTAGAGATTCCAAGATATTTTTAAAGTTATATATATCTCGCAAATGAGGTATATCTTTCAAAACACTTTCACCATCAGCAAGAAGTGTGGCACAAACAATCGGTAATGCTGCATTTTTAGCTCCACTTACAAGTATCTCTCCCATAAGTGGCTTCCCACCAGTTATCATTATTCTTTCCATAACCAAGCCTCCTCTAATAAATCTATCATCTAATTTCCTTACTGCAATTTTTAATTAGAATCCCAGTGTATATTATGCATATAGTAAAATTTTCGTCACAAAACCATGAATTCCTTTAACTTTAATCTAATTTAACAATGAATTATTTTCATAAACATCCTTTACATTTCATACCAAAAAATGATTCTGTCCATGACATCATTTGATAGTTAACTAATTCATCAGGACAAAGTTTTTTTAGTTGATTCCAACAACTTTTACAGATTTTTTCATCAACAGCGGTAATTAAATTTTCAGATAACCCTAATTTAATTAAGTGTTCTTTCCGATCTGGTAAAAAAATTTCATCTTTGTCTACTGCTCTAAAACTAACTACAACCAAACCAATCTCACCTTTTAATTTAGGTGAATCTACACGTTTAAATGCAATTTTTTTCTCCCGTGCTAGTTTGAGATAATCCTTGGCGCGTTCTAAATCAATATCTCGGAGTAAAATCAATTTATTAGCCTTTGAGTCACATAATACCTTGAGAACTTCAGAATAAACTCCTGGTTCTTCAACTTGGTCTATTGTTAACGCGATCAATACACGCTCACGGAATTCACCTAAATATCTAGCGCGTTCTTCGGGTCTTAATTCTGGCTTTCCAAATGCAGCCGTTTCCACCCTCTTTTCTAACTTTGATTTCTCGTTCATCATCAATTTCCTCCTATGAGATAAAGATTTATATTTATTGTGTCCTATAAAATGTAATATTATTCCTTGTTGTTAAAACTCTTACTCTTAATCGACATTTCCCGGGAAATACATACCAATTCTTAATCAAAAACTCTTCCATATAGTAAATTTCCATGTTATCATATGTATATATCGAATTGAGGAGGTTTCTCTATGACATTATTAAAAATCATCCTAATTTTACTAACTGGAACTGCAGCAGGATTTCTGAATACTTTAGCAGGTGGAGGTTCTCTCATTGCAATGCCAGTTTTAATCTTCTTAGGCCTTCCTTCTGCAGTTGCAAATGGTACCAATCGAATTGCACTAATGGTTCAAAATATTGTAGCTGTAACCAACTTTCGTCGTAAAGGTTATTTTAATTTGAAATTTAGCTTAATGTTAGGTATTCCAGCCATCATAGGTTCTATTATCGGCTCTACGATTGCAGTCGATTTACCTGATGCTATTTTTAATAAGATTCTTGCAGTAGTTATGGTTATTATGTTAGCCTTAATCCTCTGGAATCCTAAGAAACAGTTAGAAGCCAGTATAGAAAAAATGACTCTCAAACGTCGTATCTTTGCAATGATTGCTTTTTTATTTGTTGGAATTTATGGTGGATTTATTCAAGCTGGTGTTGGTTTGATAATCATCGTTACATTATCATTAATCACCGGACTCTCACTTGTTAAAATTAACAGTATAAAAGTTTTTGTTGTAGCTTTCTATACCATTTCTTCCCTCGCTATTTTTATAATGAATGGCAAAGTTAATTGGATTCTTGGTCTAACTCTAGCTGTCGGCAATGGTTTCGGAGCCTGGTTAGGAAGTAATTTTGCTGTATCTAAGGGCGATAAATGGATTCGAGTAGTTTTAGTCATTGCAGTTCTAGCTATGTCCGCAAAATTACTAGGGTTATTTAGCTAATTGCGGTATAGGTTACATAGATACTTAAAAGAAACCAGTTCTAGCTGGTTTCTTTTTTTAATAAGATGATTCTTTTATTTGAAGATCACTTACCCTTGGCAAAGCTATCCCCATTAGATATTCTAAAAATTGAACCATTTCTATAACTTCATCAGATAAATTGAAAATTTTCAGTTTTGCCTCTTTTATAAGTGGGTCCTCATCATCGAATGCTTCCACATCTAGTATAGCACACAACGCTGGTGTGATAAGTTTTGAAGCGAATACAACTTCTCCCTTATCATATGCCCAATTCATCGACAGTTCATCTATTGAAAGTTCTCCCAAAGCTTCTGTGTTAATAAATAATTTTTTCAACTCTTCTTTCATAAAATCAGGAATTTTAGATTTAAAACCTTTCATTTCAAAATTAGAAGATATTGAACCATTAAAATTCAAATCTGAATTACTAGCTTTTATTTCATCAATTTCTACTCGTCTATTTTCTGGATGATAGTTTGCTGTGAAACTAACTTCATTTATTGTAAAAAATTCTTCCAATACATCTATTGGAATATCCAATTCATCCTCATATGCAAAATCCATCATCATTATATCTTTTATTGAAATAGTGATTTTCTGAGGTTGATCTAAAATTAATAAGGGATCATATATCATCTGATCAGTAATGCATCCATCATATTCGATAGAAAAACTATTAAAACAAAGCTTTGGACTATCCTCGTAATCTTGATACACCATATTTTTAGCTCTAATGCTTAATTCACGCAATTCATTTATTTCACCATTCATAATCAGTTTTCTGACATCTTCCCAGGTTAATTGAATTTCAAGTTCGCCATATTTTAGTTTGGCTCCTTCTTTATCATAAACTAGTAAATCCTGAATTATTGTTTGTCTACGGAGCGGATTCACCAAAATATTACCATATTCATAAACAAATTCTTCATTACTAGCTTTTGTTATACCCAATTCTATTGTTTCTTTTATTATCTCAGCATAATACCAATTTACAATAAATACTGCGATTAAAATAAATAACATACATCCTATGAAAATTTTTTCTTTCTTCACTATAACACCCCTCTACACAGCTTCTCAAATACTAGAATTTTTGTTAGTACCAAAAATGCATACATTATATTATAATTCGATCTTTTTTTCTGCAACTCCTTCTAATGATAAAAAATATTCTTCTTTAAAATTCGCATAAAAAAAGAGCAAGGAGACTTATATCCCTACTCTTAACATTCTAATATTCACGTCCAGCAGCCTTTAATCGTGCTATAGCACGTTCCAAAGCTGCTCTAGCGCGAGTTTCATCACCATGAACAGCATTATTTCTTAGTCGTTCTTCAGCGCGCTCTTTTGAACGCTGAACCCGTTCTACATCTATAAATTAAACCCTCTGTGCAACTTCATCACAGACACAATTCATAGACAATTCTATTGTTTCTTTTATTCTTCATATTCCATAAACGGATCTGGTATCACTATCTTATGAGCTTCAGCATCAGAAACTCCAGCATAAAACTCAGCCAATTTGTTTTTATGACGTATCAATCCACCACTAAAAATTACATCCATTAAGTCAGGTCTTTTTGTAGAACCTTCTAGAAAATTACTCCGTGTAGCAATAATCTTCATCTCTGTCATTTCATATGTTTCAGGGTTAAAAGCAAAAGTCATCGAAAAATAATGTCGATTCCCATCCTCATCAAAGGAAGCAATATGCCCTAATACACCTAGTAAGCCACTTTTTAATAAATGGATTTCATTAGTTCCTCCCCACTCTTCAACAACAAACTGTTTTTCAAATATCTTAGCTTTCATAATATTATCTGCATTAAGTTCATCAATAGAATTGATTTTTGTAAAACCTATTTTACCCCTTCCACCTAATTTTCCTTGTGGTCTTGTAAATACTCCAATTTTACCATCCTTAAGTTCTATAAGCCTTATATCCTTCATTCCGTCAGGGCCAGCAGCAAACCTATGTAAACTGGTAGTATCTCTTCCCCGATAAAACACAGTCCTATACCAGAGTGCATTTTCAATTTCAGGATGTGGAAAAATTTCTACCCCACCAAAGACCAGTTCGCCTTTAATTGTTATTACAAATGGATCTTGTAATGTGAATTTTTTGCTTCTATTTTTTGGCTGCCATATATTATTATCTAATATAAAAAATCTCACTTCTGAGTGTTCAGAATCTCTTGCTTCTACTCTGCCTGCTATCACCATTTCTCCATCATCTTCAAAAGGAGCGGTTATATTATAAACATCTTTATCTCCAATACCCGTAAATATAAGTTTTTCTCCCTTTATATCATACGTTCTTTCTTTAAAAGCTAATAACAATTCCTGACATGTTTTAGGCTCAATGTATTTATTAAACCTCATCTCTACTATCCTCCATTTAAAACTGTATTTTATCCTTTTCAATGACGGCAACTCCAATATGAGTATCTGCCCCCCCATAATATACATAATACTTTCCGTTAACCTCTACAGCTCCACAGCTAAAAACAACATTAGGAACAAGTCCATTAACTTCCCATTCTAGTTCTGGTTCTAAAATAGGTTCTGGTAATCTTACGATAACTTTTGATATATCTTCAAGATCTAACAATGCTGCACCAAGTCTATACACATTTTTATCATCTACTGCATGATAGAATAATAACCATCCATCTTCTCTCTTAATCGGTGGGCCAGCTATACCTACCTTTTCCGATTCCCAGGTGTTTTTAATTGGCTTCATTACTATTTTATGGTTTGTCCAATCCTTTAGATTATCTGAATATGCAACCCAAATATCTGGTATCCTTCTATGAAATAAAATATATTTACCATTAACTTTTTCAGTTAAAAGAGCTGCATCCTTATTTGATTCATCAAGTAAAATTCTATGCTCTCCCCAGTTTTTCATATCCTTCGAACAAGCCATACATATCTTATAATTATCCCATGTCTTTCCGCCAAATCCTGTATAGAGCATGTAATATGTATCATCAATTTTTGTTATTCTTGGGTCTTCTACCCCCCAGGCTTCCTGTTCTGTCTCTCCTTTAAAAATTGGTTTCTCAAATCGTGTAAAATTAATCCCATCTTCACTTACTGCATATCCTATGGAAGATATAAATTTTTTTTCTTCTTCCGGCTTCTCTGTATTTAAGAGAAAGGAATTATTTGAAGCCCGATAAAATAGATGAAACATATTATCTTCGTACATAGCGGCACAATTAAAAACTGCTTCCTTCTCCCAATCATGCACTTTAATTGGTGACAATATTGGTTTTAAAGTCAATCTTTTTAGTTTAACCACTGTAAACCCCTCTTTTCGTTATTGTTACTACACAAAAACTACAACCATCTTACCCTCAGTCTTTATCTTTTGAGTTAAGACCCC
>JAGMES010000206.1 GCA_023128035.1 Halanaerobiales bacterium
ATATATACTTCTCCCATACAACCTCTTTTAACACTTCTTTCAACCCATAGGTCAAGAACGTAATGCAGATATACGTTAGCCAATAAAGGAGAAAGGTTCCCACCTTGTGGAACTCCCTCTTTACCTTTATAAATGATCCCATCCTCCATAACTCCCGCTTTCAGAAATCTTTTGATCAGTCTCAGAATTTTACTGTCACTGATTCGATGTTGGAGAAATCTCATCATCCATTCATGGTCAACATGGTCAAAGAATCCTTTGATATCTGCATCAACGATAAAATTCACTTTCTTTGTACCTATGTTTTTACTCAAATGTTTTAATGCATCATGACAACTTCGATATGGTCGAAAACCAAATGAAAAGTATAGAAAATCCTGTTCATAGATACTTTCTAGTATGATCACTAAGGTGATTTGTACAATCTTATCTTCTAGTGCTGGTATCCCTAACGGTCTTTTCTTGTCACTTCCAAGTTTAGTAATATACTTTCTTCTTACAGGCTTAGGTTTAAATGAATCAGTCTTTAATCGTTTCAGTAAATTATCTAAATTTTCATCTAGATTCTCTGCATAACTTTCCTTAGTTTCTCCATCAATGCCCGGAGCTGCAGATTTCACTACTCTCCTAAAGGCTTCCTGCAAAGTTGATTTGCACATCAAGTGTGCTAACGAATTGAATTTCGCGTTTTCATCTTTACAAGCTCGTTGTGCTATGCGAGCAAGTTTTGTTCTCACCGATTCTCTGGTTCTGTGTCCAGTTAATGTGTCCCCTGCTTGCAGTTTCATATGTCATTCCCCTTTCCTCCATCAGAGTTACCCGAGTTCATCAGTACTATAGGAATGTCCGACTTCCCAGAAAGCATTTGCCTCCCTTACTTCTTCAGCTTGTCGGGCATACTCTCTTACTTGAAAGACCTTCTGGGATCTCCCTGGGTTTCCGTACATTCGTAATGTTCAACTAGGTAGGGTCTTAGACCCCGAATGGGTTTATCTACACTTGCCATTTGACGCGCAGATAAATGTTGTCTTCCACGTATCCAACCGATTGGACCACCATCATTAGGTACACGATTTTCGGGGCTCAATCCCATTCACTGCTGGGTAACCAACCCAGTCAATTCTACCTCGCTGACTTTCTGTCTACGCTTAAAGAATTGTGTTACCATCAATTCCTCCAAGACTCAATACAAAGCGGATGGCTAGTCCTTACTTTGGTGGGATTCACACCCACTAGAATGTACACCCTGCCAGGACGCACTGGAATACACAGTGTTGCACCAGCGCATAGAGGAACAAATACATCGCGCAAAAATGGATCAAAGGACGGGGAGATGAGCTGACTTACTTTAAAACTCTCGTCCATTCCAAATTCGCTAATCTCCCAGTCAATAAAATGCTTTAAACTCCTATGTCTTCCCAGAATAGCCTTTGGTTTTCCCGTAGATCCAGAAGTGAAGTAGATATAACAATGCTTGTTAACCATCTCTTCTGGAATTTGAAGTTCAGTGGACAGAGTACTATCAAAAGCAAAAACATCAATGTTAGTAAATTTTCCTTCATTGAATGTATTCAAATCCACCACCAGGGCATTGATTTTTCTGTTTAATCCTTCCATCATCCTATCCAGTTTTGATAACCACTTTGCCCGGGTAATCACCCAATCGGCATCTATCTTGTCCACCATTAACTGAATCCTATTTTCCGGGAACTCATGGTCAATTGGAGCAAAGATCCCGCCTGCTTTCAAAATTCCTAAAATTGACTCAACCAATTCGATACTATTTTCCAACATTACAGGGATATTCTTATTATCATTTAGTTTTGCATAGAGAAAGTTAGCAATCTGGTTTCCTTTTGCATCAAGTTCGCGATATGACACACTATGATCACCTTGCTGAATGGCTATTTTATCCGGGGATGTAAACGCTATATTAGAAATATGTTTATGTAAAGTATTAAAATCCATAATAACACCTCCTGCTCAAAGTGTGTGCTTGAAAGCACACACTTTGAGCACAAATTTTTAAAAGAAGTCTAGATTGTCAAAATCAGCTTCAAACTCCTGAGAAAACTCATTAACCTGGTCAACTGTTCCATCCAATATAATCTGATGGATTAAAATGTCTTCCTTCTCAAGTACTGCTGCAAATACAGTTGCAAAACTATTCATGATGTTATCGATTATGTACTCATCTAAATTGCTTTGGAAGACAGCGTTTAGGTGAATATTTTCTTTCCATCCACTGACATATAAGGTAAGTCCGTATTTTGGTTCAATTTTACCTATTTTATAAGGGGATATGTTGAGACCATCGAGTTGTAACCTTTCTTCTCCCTGATACGGCATATAGTTAAACATTATGGAGAATAAAGATTTTCCCTGGAAGTTTAAAACCTTATTCGCTTTTTCGTGTAAAAATTCATACGGATAATCCTGATGTTCTTGCACCTCCATCAATTCATCCCTAAGCATGTACAAGTAGTCTTTAAAAGAATCTCCATTCTCTATTTTAGTTCTGAATACCAGTACATTTAAAAATACCCCAAGCATATTCTCCAGTTCTTCATTCCCTCTACCTGCAACAGGAATTCCAATCGTTAAGTCGTTCTGATTTATGGTTTTCATTAAGATAACTTTGAAAACCGCTAAGACAAGAGTGAATTTTGTCATTTTATGATTAACACAGAATTTGTTGATCTGTTGCGTTAGATCCCCATCTAATTCCAATCCTTTAATCCGTCCCTCAATCTTTCCTTCGGCATATCTAGTTGCAGGAAGTTCAGTGTAGACAAAATTCTCCAGTCTGCTGTCCCAGAACTGAGTCAATTTCTGTATCTTTGGCGATTCCATCAGTGAATTATGCCATGATGCATAGTCTTTGTATTGAACCCTTAGTGGAGGCAATAATTTGCTTTCGTACAGACTTACAAAATCTCTGGTGAAAATATTCGTGGAAATTCCATCACAAATGATGTGATGGATGTCAAACAACAGTATGTTTTTTTGCTCCTGTAACTTAATAAGATTTACTCTAAACAGTGGGGCATGATTCAAATCGAAAGGCTGGATAAGTTGCTTGATGAGGTCGTCGACGTTTTTCTCATCTGCTTCAATATAGTTAATTGTAATGTTAGCTCTCTGATAAATTCTCTGTACGGGCACTCCATCAATTAACTCTAAGGTGGTTCTTAGCACCTCATGACGTTCCCCTAATCTTTGAACCGCCTTTTCTAATCGCGCTTTATCCAGTTCACCTTCAAGGACAATAGCTGCTGGCATATTGTATGCAGTAGAGTTTTGATCCATCTGCCACATAACATAGATTCTCTTTTGAGAAGATGAAACCGGATAGTAGTCCATCTCTCCTAAAGGTTCGATTGCAGTATACATGTTTTGCTCCACCTGGTGAATATACTGAACCAATTCTTTTACCGTCGGCGATTTAAAGACCTGACTAAATGGTACTTCTACATTTAATTCCTTATGAATCTTTGAAATCAGGATTGTGGCCTTTAATGAATGACCGCCCATTTCGAAGAAATCATGATTTACTCCAATGCCTTCTAACTCCAATACTTCTTCCCAAATTTCCACTAATTTTTCTTCAACTTTATTAGTTGGTGCTACATACTCTACTCCAGTGTCAATGGCACCTTCAGGTTCCGGCAAAACTTTCCGATCTATTTTTCCATTATTAGTAAGAGGTAATTTCTCCAACTGCATAAAACGCGCTGGAACCATATAATCTGGTAGTTCTTTGGAAAGATGAGTTCTTAACTCCGCCACTGTGATCTCTCTTTCAGCAACAATGTATGCACATAGATACATGGCTCCTTTGGAATCGACCCGGTCGATTACAACGGCTTCTTTTATCTCGCCATGCTTTAACAATTGTAATTCAATCTCTCCTGGCTCTACTCTATACCCTCTCAACTTAACTTGATTATCAATTCTACCGTGGAAAGTAATATTTCCGTCAGGTTGCCAACTTGCTAAGTCACCGGTCCGATAGATTCGCTCGTCAGACAAAAATGGATGTGAGACAAATTTTTCATTTGTGAGGTCCGGTCTATTAAGATACCCCCTGGCTAGACCAACTCCTGCCACACAAAGCTCTCCTGGTACACCTACAGGAGTGGGATTATTATCACGATCCAGAATATATACCTGGGTATTATAAATCGGCTTTCCGATGGTAGTTTTAGATATTTCGCATCTTGAAACCACCGAATCTACGGTCCCCTCAGTTGGTCCATAGTGATTAGTTAACTGATATCCCAGGGAAAGTATTTGATCCTTCAAAGTATCCTCTAGTTTATCCCCGGCAACTAGAACTCGATCCAGAGTTTCTGGTTTCTCGTCCTGAGTTAAAAGTTCTTTCAAGGTCATAGGTACAAACTGAGCAATATTGATCTTATTCTCACGAATAAATCTAATAAATTCTCTTCTATCCAGGGCATGCTCTTTTCTAATAATGCAAATAGTTGCACCAAAAACTAGAGGTGGAAAGATTTCGACGATAGACGCGTCAAAAGCGACATTACCCATATGGACAATCCTTCGACCTTTCTCCATAGAAAACATATCATGATAGAACTTAGAGATATTAACCACACCCTTATGTTCTAGCATTACTCCTTTTGGCTTACCTGTGGAACCGGAAGTGTACATTATATAGGCCAGATCATTGGGAGTATTTATATTTTTTAGATTTTCTCCATTTCCCTTATAGGTACTCTGATCTCCGAGGTCAATAATCTGTCCATCAAAATCAAGCTTGTCGGTCAACTGTTGATGAGTGAGCAAGATTCTGGCATTGCTATTCTCCAACATATACTTGATCCTCTCCAGTGGATAATCGGGGTCTATTGGCATATATGCTCCGCCAGCTTTAAGTACACCTAGAATACCGATCACCATATCAATCGAACGTTCAGCCATAATACCGAGAATCTCATCTCTGGTAACTTCCATTCCTCTTAACAAATGAGCCACTTGGTTTGTCCTTATGTTTAATTCACGATAGGTCATCTTTACACCCTCATAAATTAAAGCAATCTCATCGGGTGCCTGTTCAGTCCGTTGCACCACCAGTTCATGTATGGTTTTCTCTCGCGGAAAATCCATTTCTGTATCATTGAACTCATACAGTACCTGTTTTTTCTCTGCTTCAGAGAGGACATTAATCTGTGCAATTATCACTTTCGGCATTTCAGTGATTCTTTTTAAGATATTTACATAATGGTCGGCTAATCTTTTAATTGTCTGCTTTTTAAAGAGATCAACACAATACTCGAAACTGAACCGCAACCCATCAATTTCTTCAATGGCATCTAGGGTAATATCGAATTTTGAAATGTTAATCTCTATATCACATAGTGTTAAACATAAACCATCAGCTTGTATTTTATCATCTCTTAAATTTTGCAATGAAAAGGCCAAGTCAAATAAAGGATTCCGGCTGAGATCTCTCTTCAACTTCAGTTTCTCTACCAGTTCTTCAAACGGATAATCTTGATTGTCAAAGGCTTGTAAAGTGTTCTCTCTAACCTCACTAAGGAAATCCAAAAACATCTTATCACCAGTTGGCGTATTTCTTAGTGTCAGCATATTTACGAACATACCAATAATATTTTGCAGATCAGCATGACGCCTACCAGCTATTGGAGAACCTATGACAAAATCATTTTGTCCAGTATATTTGTACAAAAGCACATAATAAGCTGACAGCAGTAACATATACAAAGATGAACCTGTTTCAACTGCCAGTTTTCGTAGTAGAGTCGCCAACTCTCCATCAATCGCTATCTCAATCCGATCTCCCTTAAAGCTCTGAATGGATGGACGCGGGTAATCGGTTAGCATGTTAAGTGCTGGAATTTTACCCACAAATGTATCTAACCAGAACTTCTCCTGCTTTTTGATAACATTGTTTTTGAAGAATTCATTCTGCCATACAGAGAAGTCCTTATACTGGATTCGTAACTCAGGGAGATGTCTATTCTCATACAGAGCAACAAACTCCTTAATCAGACGATCCATAGATACTCCGTCAGAAATAATATGATGCATATCAAAGAGCAAAAAGTGCTTCTCCTCCGTCAATTTAGCCAGCCCGACGCGCAACAGAGGAGGCTGACTTAAATCAAATGGGTGAACAAAACATTTTATTACCTCGTCGATTCCATTCTCTGTAGTAGATATGTAGTTAATTTTAAAATCTAAATCTTGATGTATTATTTGCACAACCTGATCATCTACAACAGAAAAGGAAGTTCGCAGAGTTTCATGTCTTTGTACGAGTGCCTTAAAGATTTGCTCAAATCGTTCTCTGTCAAGATTACCTTCCATCAGCACTGCACCAGGCATATTGTAACTTACTCCATCCCCTTCATACTGACACTGTAAGTACAATCTTTTTTGAGCCGATGAAGTAGGATAAAATTCTTGCTCCTCAACGGGTTCAATGGACGAATATACTGTCTCAGAACAACATGCGAAATATTGCGTAAGATCCTTGATGGTCGGGCGTTTAAAGATTTCACTTAATGGTACATCAATATTTAAAGTTTTATGGATTTCAGAGGTCAACACAATAGCCTTTAGGGAGTGACCGCCTAGATCAAAATAGTTATCATTGATTCCAATCTGCTCCCGACCTAATACCTCTTGCCAAATTTGTACTAGTTTTTCTTCCATCTCATTACGGGGAGATTCGTATTCCGTACCTAATACCATACTACCTTCTAGTTCCGGAAGTGCCTTGCGATCTACCTTTCCATTTGCATTTAATGGCAGTTGATTTAACTGTACGAAGCAGGAAGGAACCATATACTCTGGTAATTGATTCAACAAAAATTTCCTTAACTCTCCTACCGTAACTTCCTGATCTGCCACTACATAAGCACATAAGTATTGGACTCCCGCACCATCTTTCCTATTTAGGACAACCGCTTCTTTGATGGCAGGGTAGTTTAATAACTGATGTTCGATTTCTCCTAGTGCAGCATAGCTTAATTAAAC
>JAGMES010000207.1 GCA_023128035.1 Halanaerobiales bacterium
ATCACATAGGTCTTTTTGTCATACCCATTTTTCTGGTTTTTTATATTTCTTCAGATGTTCATAAGAAATCATTGCAATTCCCAGTTAAATTATTACAAATCACCTGCAAACTCATTATTTATTCCGAGAGACTATTATCTTACTAACCTTTGGCTGAGTACCGTCCAGAACCATAATTCCATCACTCATTGTAGACGCAGAGATATCTCCAGCTCCATTTTTAGCAACTGCCTTGAAGAAGTAAATAGTACCTTTAGCTAAACTCTTACCATTATTATCTATCTCAGTACTAAACTCTTCACCGACTACTGTAGTACCAGTTACTTCTTTATTCGCTACCAGCAGAGTTAAATTATCTAATGTTCCCAACGAATAGTAGAAAGAAGCAATACCAGATTCTGGGTCATAGGCTCCACTTAATTGAGCGATCAAAGAATTCTGAGTTGCTGTATAATCACCGAAATCATCTATAGACGGTGGATTAGGTTTAGTAATATCAACTAAAATTCCATCACTAAATCCAATACTGGACTTACCCGCCCGATTAATTGATTTAACTGCAACAAAGTAAACCGTGTTATGTTGAAGAGAATCATAAAAAGTATATTCAGTTACCTCTGCATTAACAGGTATCCATTCAATATTTCCATGAACCTCTTTTGAAGTCAGTAAAGCAATTTCATATTTACCTATACCTGATTCAGGGTCTGTCTGGGTCCATGTCCAGGAAACACTAAGTTGAGTGTCATCATTAGTGTACAGTCCCCCATCTATTACCACTGGTATTGGTGGAGCTGTGTTATCAATGATAACTGGCCCGCTGATATCTGTTGTTGAAAGACCAGAGCCATCTTCAGCATACAGGGTGATATAGACAATCTCACCATCATCAATCTGCAATTCATCAAATGTATGCTGAGTATTTCTACCCAATGATCTCCAACCTAAAATGTCTCCCTCTCCAGACGAAGATCCAATCTTAACCTTATAAGTTAGCTCAGAATAATCTTCTTCAGCCAGCCAGGAGATTGTTAAACTCTCGCTAGATGCATAATTAGGATGATTTAATTCAGTAATCTGTGGTGCTACAGAATCAATGGTGACATTGGCCCAACCTGAATCAGTATAAGAACCATCCTGATACTTAGCTTGAGCTTCAACAAAATATCTTTCCCCATCTGTTAACTTAAGTGAACCACTATCATCTTCGATAATATCGAGCTTTAGTTCAGAACTAACAATTTCTTGCCAATTTAAAAGTATATTATTGAGATCATCAACTATCCGATACCTATAACCAATAACCTCCTGAGCAGGATTGTCCATCTCAATTGTAAAATGAATTTTATCATTTTCACTGACATAGACTCCATCTGTATTAACATCTGGTACAGGTGGTAATGAACTATCAATTTTAATCGAATTGGTAGTAGCTGTAGCTATATTTCCTGCTGCATCAATAGCTTTAAGGGTAATATAATATGTTCCATCATCAAAAGTATAATCTGATTCACTTATCGTCAGACTTTGGGTATAATCAGTTGTATTCAATGCTACCCAGCCTGAACTATCAGCACTAGAAAAGTCCTGACTTATATTACCACTGCCAGCTGAGGTTCCTATTTTGTAATAATAAGCAATAATCGCCGAGATATCATTTACAGACCAGGTTACATTTAAATGGTCATTTTCATGTTGAGTGTAAGTTGTTGAACTGCCCAGCATTTCTTTACCACCGATAATTGAGCTAAAAGCTGGTTCTTCGGTATCAACAACAAACCCATCTGTATATTCAATTGTTGAAAGACCAGCTTCATTTTCTGCTTTAACTGCCAGATAATAAGTCTGACCTTCCACCAGATTTAAACTACTTTTGAGAGCTAAGAAGGAATCTTCCCAGTTTAAAGGTTCTGTTCCAGTAGTCTTAGTAATGCCATACTTAATATCTTTTACACCAGAATGAGAATCTGTAGCAGTTGGTGTAAACCCGATAGCCAGCTTATCAGTTAGATAAATTCCTACCGCAGTATTGGTTAATCCTGTAACAGTCAAATTATTTACTTCAGGCCCACTGCCATCAACTGTAAAACCTGTCTCTGACTGAACTAGTCCTGTTGTTCTTTCTACCTCGTTATAAACCGCAAAAACAGGATAATATCTCTTCCCATCAACTAAATTAGCAGTAATCTGCTGTTGCCCTAAATAGGTTGATGTTCCTGAGACAATTACCTCTGGTAGTTGATCAATTAAAATTGAACTTATACTTTCTCCGTCCTCCAATAATCCATATCTATAGCTAGTGATAGCAGTTAAGTCATCGCTAAATTGGAAGTTAATATAGACTACACTATTGCTAGTTATATAAGTTGATCCATTTACTAGCTGGCCCTGAATGTTAACATTATCAATATTCGGTGGTGTTAAATCAAGTAAATATTCACTTTCTACAAAACTCTCATTATCAGCACTATCAACAGCTTTGACAAAGAGATGATTAATACCATTCAAAATAGCAGAAACAATATGATCTGCTGGAACATCTTGATAAGTTCCATCTTCTCCCCATTTATATTTAAGAGTTGCTACTCCACTAACATCATCGCTTGCTGTAATATTGATCTCTTTTGAAGCAACATAATGTAAATCAGGTTCAGTTACTGTTATATCAGGCACAGTTGTATCAACTGTAAAAGTTTTTGAACTGGTTTTAGTTAAGTGACCATCACTGACAGTGACTTCAACTAAATAAGTACTACCTTCTGTTAAATCTGTCAGTTGATAAGTTGTATCAGTAATAGTTTCATTATATTTAATTACTCCATCTTTTTTAATCAGATAAGTATATACTAAATCATCATTATCATAATCAAAACTGGAAACTGTAATAGTGGTATTTCGATTATCGTTAGTCAAATAGTTACCATTTTGTGATAATCCTGAAACTGAGATAACTAATTGATCTGGTTCATTATTTGGAATAGTAATTTTTTTAGCAGTTGAAGATGCTTGATGATCTGGATTAAATGTTTTAACTTGATAAATATAAGTTGCACGTGGTTCAACTACTTGATTAAAGCTCCAACTTAGAGAACCATCAGGAGTAAGATTAGCGCTAATACTTTCTGGAACATGCTTATCAATATAATCTTCTAAATCAGTTATTTGAGTCGCTTCTTCTTCAGTTAATTTATAGCGATAAACCTTGTAATATGAATATTTTACAGTTGGAATGTCTAATTTAATTGTCTGCTGGTAAACTCCAGAACCCAGATCTACAACTTTTATGTCCCAATCATTACTTATTACAGCAGGTTCAGGTAAAGAATACCAGGTAATTTCAGCAGTTGGCCCTACCTTTCCGACACCATCGATTGCCCATACTTTAAAGGTAACCTGTTTATTATAGTCTTTTAAATCTACATATACAGAAGGATTATCATTGCTATATATAGTTTGTGAACCAGAAATTCCAGGTGCTGTATATTCAACTTCATATCTTGCTATCCCGCTATTTTCTACATCTGTTGGCCTATCAATAGCAGACCAATTATCATACCAGTCTTTAAAAGTTACCCCTGTTCCAGAGTTAGAAAAATAGTCACTTTTATTATCTGAAAATTTAATTTGAGCTGGGCCCAGATTATCAAAAATTACTTTCTTTCTAGCCTCTTCACTACTATTTCCCGCAGAATCAATTGCTGTAATTATAAATAAATGTTCTCCATTCTCTGCATCTAAAGTATAATTAAAAGTATTATTATTCAAATCACTAATTTTTATATCATCTTCTCTTCTCACAATACCATTAATTTTATGTATCAATTCAAATTGAGCAATACCATTCTTGTCATAATAGCTATAAAATGAATTAGTATATTTGTATCATCAGTATTTATCAATTCATGACTATAATCGGTATCATCTGTTGAAAAGATCCCAAAAGACGGTTTATCTGGGTCGGTAAGGTCAACAATAATATGGCCCATATCTGATACAGTATTTTCAATATTGTCAGAGGCAATTACTTGCCAATAATAATCTCCATCAGGTAAACTATATGTATAAGAATAGTATTTATTTGATGTTATATTTTCTGCTGAATCCAGAGTTACTGATGTATTACTTACTTTTGGACCAAACATAGGAAACGGACCCATTTCCATACCAGTGGAAGGAAAATAATCATACTTTTTCTTAAAAACTAATTATACAATATAGCTATATTGTATAATTAGTATGATATTCTCAAAAAATAAACTTTCTTTGCATCATAAAAGACGGCTTGTTAGCCACCTTTGAGTAAAAAAAACAATAGTTACATATCAACGAATTTTTTATAAAATTCTTGTTGAATATATGTTTCAGCAAAACTTCTTATTACTTGATTTGAGTAATCTCCACCTTTTAAGTATGAAATATTCATAATATCAATAGTGACTTTTTCTACGATATCATTCTCTAAATTAACATTAATCATATAACCTCTCCTTTACTTTAATAGATCATCTAAGCTATATAATTTTATTGATTGATTTGTAATTGCCTGAGTTGCTCCACCTAGCACTTCAGCAGGTGTAAGTGACTTATAGGATTTCTGATTGGTAGTTCTAGTTTTTCTATTATAAATTCCACTAGCAGCGTCTTTACACCAGCGCTGAACTCTACATTCATCAATTTGCAAGGATTCGCAAACTTTGAATTGAGGAAGTCCGTTTTGGATACCTTCATCAATAAGATCTAAAAATGCTTTTCGCTGTTCAACATAGATATGATAACTGTACAGATTATCTGATAGACCTATACATCTTTTTTTAATCTTGGCTCTCCGTCAAATGCTGTGAAAACCGCTTAACTCCATTAAACTATGTTATTTACCATTTTCAAATGAATACTTAATCATACGCCTTAGTTCTATATATGTCATCGCGCAGGTTATAGCATGGCATGAAATATTCTTCTTCTGAGATTTTTAATGTTCAGGACTCCATAGCCTATTCTTTTAATCAACTTGATTTTGTCTTAAAATTTGCAATGGCACCTTCTTCAACAGCTTCTTCAATCTTTTTTAAAATCAGCGGGTGCAAACCATACTCTCGCAAAATTTCTCCCACTGTAGCATCTTCCGCTCAGGTGTTGGGGGAAATGTTAAATTTAGCTTTAACAGTCAAACGTCTTCTCTTTGCACTCATAGTAATCACCCTTCCTAGTAATAATTATCCCAAATATTTAGTAAATTATACCTAGAATTGACTACTTACACGACATTTATAAGTTTAACATACCGCCATCTTCACTCAGATTGCATATCTTACGGCATAGTTATATATTGCCAGATAAAATTCAGAATATCTTCTGGTACCATCTCTTTATCGTAACCAAGCTCTAATGTTACTGAACATGTAAACTTTACCTTTTAATGTAGTTGCTTATTGTCATCAGATTAAAGACATACATCTTTCTAATGATTAAATTATACAAGTTCTCACCAATGACAGGTAATCCTATTCCAAGATTACTAAACCATCTTTATCAGTCATTAATCTATATTAATTTCGTTATTATAATTATTCTTAAAAACTATTTTCTCATTATTTTATCAAAGGTTGCTTATTTTATAGACCGATTACATAATTTTAAAAATAAACTAATTAAATCTAATTTTGCTTTTTATAATTCTTTTTTAATATACCTAAACTTAACTCGATCAATATCTTTTAAATTGATAGCTTTTTCTTCAATTGTTTCAATAAGTTTTATTTCATCCTCAACTAAGCCTAAGTTTACTAAAAAATTTGTTTTATTACTGCTTAATTTTAAACTTTTTAAACTACCATACTCTATGTACTTTAAACTTTTTACTTCATCCCATTTTATACTTTTTTTGAGCATAAAATACTTCAACCCTATTACAATTCCAACATCATCTGTTCTTACATAATAAAATATAGAGCCCACAAAACAAATCAATGAAAATAATACTAACAAAAAATTAATTACCATTGTTAAGCTACTTTCATTTCGCATTATATAACTTAACATTACAAATATAAACATCAAAATAATAAAAGTTAACACTTTTGTTTTTTTTACTCTATATATTGCTATATTCACTATTCAATCCCCCTAAAATCATAATATTTATCTTGGACTTTGCTTACAATCCAGCCAACACCAAAACTACCACCAGCAAATCCAACTACTCCTCCAATTGCACCTCCAATAGGTCCACCAATCGCCATACCTATTGATCCACATATTTTTGCACCTTCTATTCCTGCAGCAGCCCCACCAAAATAACTTACTGCAGTACCAGCAGCAATTACTCCCGTTTTTTCAACACGCTGAGCTGTTGTATTTTTATTATTTTCTGTCCATGTATTAGTGATATCAAGTCCTGCAGATATAATCGTAATTCCAGTTGAAATTTTACCAGGCAAAATATATTTGTTAACTTCTTTTCCATTTAAAGCAAACGCATGAATTTTTGGACCGGCCCAAGTTTGTTGAATACCAAAATGAGTTTTAGTTTTAATTACCTCAGAAATAGCACCCATAAAAGCACTAGAAACATCTGTAACAAGTTTTTGATTACTTCCCAATGTAGGCACAGTAAAAGTTTGAACAATAAAAGTATTGGTAGAAATAAGATCATTATTTATACCATTTTCTACATTTAAAGTCATATCTGGAATAATTAATTGTTGTCCAGTATAAATTTCATTTATATCCCCCATTCCATTTATTATAGCAAGCAAATCAATAAATTTAGTATTACTATAAAAATCATACGAAATCTGACTAAGTACATCTCCTTCTTCTATAGTAACATATGTCAAATCATCATTAATTGCATCAATCGAATAATGCCCTGTCGGATCAACATATTTAAGCGGATTATCTAATACATATATCGAAAGATTCTGACTCTGCGGATTCTCTAACTCACCTGAGTACGTATCCTCAGTAATAAACCTCCCAATCTCCGAATCATAATACCTTGCCCCATAAT
>JAGMES010000208.1 GCA_023128035.1 Halanaerobiales bacterium
CTGTCAAAAAGCATGTCTCTTAACAATAATGGTGCAGTTTACAGCGAACTAATAGAGATACATGAAGACACAGTACTAAAAGCCATAGCCTTAAAAGAAGGTATGACAGCTAGTGAAGTAAGCGTTGGTGAATATATAATAACCTATAGTTTAGATATATCAAGCAATCCGGTAGATGGAGGTAGTGTAACGATTACTCCAAAACAGGAAAATTACAGTTATGGAGATGAAGTTACTCTTGAAGCAGTAGCTGGTGAAGGATATAACTTCGATTACTGGGAAGGGAATTTAAGCGGAGCAGAAAACCCAGTAAGTTTAACTATAAATGAAAGTAAGGAAATAACAGCTGTATTTGCACCTATTGAGTATTCTGTTACCTTTAAAGTTAAAGGAGAGGATGATACTACTCTATCAGGAGCAACAGTTAATTTAAATGGACAGAAAAAACAACAGATGAGAATGGTCTGGTAACTTTCTCTATTAGAGCAGGAAATTATTCTTATACAGTCAATTATGACAATTATGAGGATAAATCAGGAACGATTGAAGTAATAAATGAAGATATTCAGAATACAGTGGTTCTGGCTTTTTATGCTTCAATAGCAGAAGAATTATCACAAGCTCTAGCAGATGAAACAAAGACTATTATTAATCTAGTAGATGGAGAATATGATTTATCAGCTGAGATAAAAGTAGTAAACGGGTCGAAGGTATTAAAATCAGAGAGCAATGCTCTGGTATATTTAAACTTGGATCAAGATTTAGTTAATATAAACTATCAAGACCAAGTAATTCTGAAAACTTTGGTAGTAGGAAATTTAACTGTTAATAGTTTGAAAACTTTATCACTTGAAACGATTATTGAAGGAGATTTAAATCTTACTGGGGGAACTCTAAATCTTGCTGATCAAAAGTTAGAAGTACAGGGGAACTTAAATCACTCTGGTGGTTTTCTTTAAGTAAATAGTGGAGAGTTACATGTTGGAGGAAGTTATCTGATAGAACAAATCGGTGGGGGAGATTCGCAAGGTTATATTGAAATGAATGATGAGAATGACAGAATCAATGTTGATGGAAACTTTATAATGGATAGTGTATGGTCTCGCAATGATAGACTAACTGCTGGAATACTGGAAGTAAAGGGAGACTTTACTCAAAAGAGGAGTGCTTCTAGTAGCAGTAGTAGTTATACTAATTTTAGGTCAACTGGTACTCACAAGGTTGTTTTATCTGGTACAGGGGATCAGGTAGTGAGTTTTGCCAGTCCTTTAACAACTGGATCCTGTTTTTCAGTGCTGGAACTTTCTAATACTAGTGGAAACTATAACCTTTAACACCAAAGTAGCGGTAACGGGTGAAATAATCTATCATTCAGGAATTGGATATAAGCGGTGATGTTTATCAAGAAGGAGAAACAGTATCTTTAAATGGATATACGCTTAATATCTTTGGAGGAAGCTATTATTTAAGTAATGGTACTCTGAATTTAGGAGGAGGAAACCTGAATATAGCAGCAGAATTCTTCCATACAGGTGGTTTTCTTCAAGTAAATAGTGGAGAATTGCATGTTGTAGGAAGTTATTTGATAGAACAAATGGTGGGGGAGCTTCGCAAGGTTATATTGAAATGAATGATGAGAACGGCAGGATCATTGTTGATGGCAACTTTATTATGGATAGTGTATGGTCTCACAAAGATAGATTAATTGCAGGAACATTGGAAGTAAAGGGAGACTTTACGCAAAAGAGGAGTGCTTATAGTAGCAGTAGTAGTTATACTAATTTCCGGGCTATAGGTACTCACAAGGTTGTTTTATCTGGTACAGGGGATCAGGTAGTGAGTTTTGCCAGTCCTTTAACAACTGGATCCTGTTTTTCAGTGCTGGAACTTTCTAATACTAGTGGAACTATAACCTTTAACAGTAGAGCAGCGGTAACAGGTGAGATAAATCCACAGCCAGGAATAAATCTTTTACAAACGGAAAATCTTTATCCAGCGGGTACTGCTGAAATAATCGGTGGAAACTGGGCATGGGATCTTGGAATTAGTGAAAATTGGACCTTGCAGCATGATTTGACAGTTGATTGTGATCTTTATCTAAACTCTGGAAATCTTTATACAAATGGTTTTAACCTTAATATTACTGGTACCACTCATTATTTAGGAGGAATTATAGTAATCTAAGTTCTTGAAAGCCTCGGTAGAATTTTACCGAGGCTATTTTTTTGTGTAGAATTATTTTGCTAACTTAGATTTAATAAATTATAAAAGATTCAAATTGACATCTAACAACTTCCATGTTACAATGAAGTTGTTTAAAACTGACGACTTATTACTAATTGAGAGTTGTCAGTTTTAATAATTGGCTTAGGAGGGTATAAATGATAAAATTCGAGAATGTACACAAAATTTATGAAGATAATTTTGAAGCAGTAAAAAACTTAAATTTCACAGTAAAAGAAGGAGAATTGTTAGTTTTAATAGGTCCAAGTGGTTGTGGTAAGACTACAACAATGAAGATGATTAATCGTTTGATCGACCTTTCAAAAGGGACAATCTATATTAATAAAAAACCAGTTAATGATCAAGATCCTGTAATTCTTCGAAGAAATATAGGATATGTGATTCAGCAAATAGGGTTATTTCCACATATGACTATTGCGGAAAATATTGCTTTAGTGCCAAAATTAAAAAAAATAGACAAGGAAGTTTATGAAAAAAAAATAGATGAATTGTTGATGATGGTAGGTTTAGAACCTCACATCTATCGTGATAGATATCCCGTTGAATTGAGTGGGGGTCAACAACAAAGAATAGGAGTTATACGAGCTTTAGCAGCAGATCCTTCTATTATTCTTATGGATGAACCTTTTAGTGCCTTAGATCCGATCAGTCGAGAAGAATTACAAGAAGAGTTGGTAAGATTAAAAGAAGAAATAAATAAGACAATTGTTTTTGTTACTCACGATATGGATGAGGCATTAAAGATTGCGGATAGAATTTGTATAATGAAAGATGGTGAAATTGTTCAGTTAGATACTCCTGAAAAAATATTGAGATATCCTGCTAATGATTTTGTTAAGAATTTTATTGGTGAAAAAAGATTGAATAATATATCTGAGATGCCAGAGCTTGAAAAAGTTATTGTAAAAGCAATTACAATTAAACCTGAAAAGGGTTTAGCTGAGGCTATAAAGATTTTACACAAATACAGGGTTGACAGTTTAGTTGTTGTAGATCAATCTAAGCAGTTTTTGGGTGTAGTAGATGTCTGGGATATTTACAAAAATTACAAAAAAGAAGAGTTAAAGATTTGCGATATTATCAAAACTAACCCAATAATATTAAATGAAAAGCAGACTATCAATGATGCTCTAAATTGCATTGGAGAAGCTAAAATAGGTTATTTACCTGTTGTAACTGCTACAGGAGAACTTAAAGGTATAATTACTAATGAAAGTTTGGTAGAAAATATTATAGATGAGTTTTCGATTTAAGAAAGAGGTGTCTAATTTGGGTTCAAAGAGCTTTTGGAGTTTGTTTGTTGGAACTTTAATTGATAGGTGGCCTGATATAGTTAAAGGAGTTATTGAACATGGTGAATTAACATTAATTGCTTTGACTTTATCTATATTAGTTGCAGTACCTTTAGGAATATTGTTAACAAGGTATAAAAAATATTCAGATGTTGTAATTGGAGTAGCTGCTGTTTTTCAGACTATTCCTAGTTTGGCGCTTTTAGGATTTTTGATTCCCTTATTAGGTATAGGAAAGATACCGGCAATTGTTGCACTTTTTATTTATGGTATACTACCGATATTACGTAATACTTATACAGGTATAATTGGGGTAGATGCAGCAATCCTTCAAGCGGGTAGAGGTATGGGTATGACTTCAAAACAGTTATTATTTATGGTGGAACTACCATTGGCTTTAAACATAATTATGGCAGGAATTAGGACTTCAGCTGTACTTATAATTGGTGTTGCAACTTTAGCGTCTTTAGTTGGTGCAGGTGGACTTGGAGATCTAATTTTCAGAGGAATTTCATCAGTAAATTCAAGTCTTATTTTGGCTGGGGCTATTCCAGCTGCATTGTTAGCTTTGTTATTTGATTATATTTTAAAACTATTTGAAAAAAGATTAACACCTAGAGGATTAAAAAATTAAAAAAGGAGACAAACGTATGAAAAAAACATTTTTATTGTTATTAGTTTTGTTTATGGCCTTTGTGTTAGTTGGATGTGGGAAAGCGGATATTGTTGTTGGAGGAAAAGATTTTACAGAACAAGATATTTTGGTTCAGATTTTATCAGAGTTAATTGAAGCTAAAACGGATCTTAAAGTTGAGAGAAAAGCTTATCTAGGTGGTTCAACAGTGGTTGCTAATGCTTTAGATTCTGGTTCCTTGGATATATATGTGGAATATACTGGTACAGCTTTGATTAGTATATTGGATGAAAAGGTTATGAATGATCCAGAAGCAGTGTATGATCTTGTAAAGAAAAGATATATTGAAGAGAAGGATATAATTTGGCTCAAACCATTGGGATTTAATAATACATTTGCTATAACAATGAAAGAATCGAAAGCTAAAGAGATTGGTATCAAAAGTCTTTCTGATTTAGTAGAGTTTTCAGATAGTTTATCTTTCGCTTCAACTCAAGAATTTTTAGAAAGAGAAGATGGGTATAATAATTTACAAGAGGTTTATGGTATAAAGTTTAAAGATGTTAGAGGAATGGATCCTGGACTTTGTTATGTAGCTGTTAGAGATGATAAAGTTGACGTGAATGTTTCTTTTGCAACTGATGGTAGAATACCGGCTTTTAATCTTGTAGTATTAGAAGATGATAAGGACTTCTTTCCACCATATTATGCAGCACCTCTAATTAAAAAGGATACTTTAAATAAATATCCGGAACTTGAACAGGTATTGAATTTGTTAGCTGGAAGGTTAGATGATAAAACTATGGCAGATTTGAATGCAAAAGTAGATATAGAAAAACAGAATTCAAAAAATGTTGCAGTTGAGTGGCTGAGAGAAGAAGGGTTGATTGAATAAGATTATTGATATTAGGTGTTATTTGATTTTAGTAGTAGATGTAGAAACTAAAATATGATAAAATATAAATGTAAATCTATACGGAAGGAAAATGAACAATGAAAAGTAAAGAAATAACACCTAGATATTTAAAAATTGCTTTAGATATAGCATATAGAATTTTTAGTGGTGAGTTTAAGGAAAAGCAAAAAATTAGTGGACGTTCAACTCTTGCGGGCACTTATAACGTTTCTCCTGAAACAATTCGCCGGTCTGTTTCTTTATTAAAAGATATGAATGTTGTTGAGGTAATAGAAAAAAGCGGAATACATGTTATTTCAAAGAAAAATGCACAGCTTTTTATTCAAAAATTTAACACACAAAAAAATATTATAGAATTGAAAGAGAAAAATTTAAATTTAATTGCTCAAAAAAAAGAGATTGAGCGGGAAATAGAAAAAAACATTAATTCAATTATTGAATACTCAATTCAATTGAGAAATTTTGGTATGATCCATCCTTTTGAAATTGAAATCAAACCTTCAAGTCCTCTTATTAATAAGACTGTGGGAGAAACTCATTTCTGGCAGAATACAGGAGCTACTATTATTGGAGTTAAAAGAGATGGAGAATTATGTATATCTCCCGGGTGTTCTTTATGTTTTGCAGAAAAAGATGTTATATTCTTAGTTTGTAAAAGTGATAATTTTGAAAAAATTAAAAAGTTTATTGAGACCGGAGAAATATAATACTATTTAAAGAAAAAATATTATATTTTTTTACAACACCCAGAAAATCACATCTAGGGTGTTTTTTTTAATTTGTAAAGATTGGACTTTGCCGAGGCTTGACTTTTGATAAGACTGGCATATAATAGAAGATAGGGAATGTAAACCCGATATATCAAAAACCTATTGTTGATTTCATTAGGTGAACAAAGGAGATTAAAATATGAGTGAAAATTATAAGTTCAATCAAAATAGTAAGTGTGAATTTTTTCCATGCCATGAAGTAAAAGATCCAGCAAAATTTAATTGTTTATTTTGCTACTGTCCTTTATATCTATTGAAAGATAAATGCGGTGGAAATTTCACTTATACAAACGATAACATCAAAGATTGTAGCAAGTGTATTATTCCTCACAGTGAAGGAGCGTATGATTTTATAATGTCTAAGATGGGTGATGTTATTCAAAAGGCAAGCAAAAGGGATTAAGAAGATTATATAAAGTTTTAAAATAACAGTAGCCCGTCATCTTCAGTCTGATAATTGACTGAAGATGACGGGCTTTTGATAAAGCTAACTCATGAGTGGATATCAAATACGATAACTATAAGATAAAATGTTGTTAAATATCAGAAATTTTTTTTAAATTGTTTTTGTAAGATAAAACATTGACAAAAACGATGTTTTTATTTATAATGAATTATTCTATATCATAGGGGGGTAAAATAATATTTCAACGAGTTAAAGCTAATTGAAATCTGAATTACCAATTGTAGATGAGGAGTGAACAAAATTGGAAGCTTGTACTGAAGTAAGATCAGCTAATAGATACACAAAATTATTAGCAGTATCGACAGGACATTTTATTAATGATTTGTTACTACTCACCTACTAACATTTTACTAAAAAATATTTGGTAAATAATGTGGATTATTTAGCAATGCATAAAAGGATTTTAGTAATTTATGTAGAATGTACATTACTAAGATCTGGAATTTTTGAGGTGACAT
>JAGMES010000209.1 GCA_023128035.1 Halanaerobiales bacterium
AGAATCCCCCACTGAAGCCCCAATGCTCAGCTTTAGCTGGGCGAGTTCACTGCAGCATTTCCCCTTTTTTATTTACGTTCATTAAGGAGTGTTATAATGTTTAACTATTTCTTGTTTGATCTTGATGGAACAATTCTAGATACTAATGAAACTATCTTTCGTTCATTCGAGTATACTCTTAAATTTCATCTGAATTATACGTTAAAACTCGAAGAACTGATGAAAGTTTTTGGAGAACCTTTATTAAAACAAATGACACATTTCAACAAAGAATTAGCAGAACCAATGTGCAATACCTATAGAAATTATTATGCGACTCATGCCTTAGAATTTACCAAAACTTTTTCTGGCGTTGAAGAAACACTAAATATCCTTAAAACGAAAAATATACAAATAGGAATTATAACCAACAAGACCAGAATTCCAGCTGTGCAAGCACTAAAAGCTTTTAATCTTTTCCAATATTTTGATCTAATCATCGGTGGAGATGAAGTAAAGAATACAAAACCCCATCCTGAAGCATTGCTAAAAGGAATGGAATTAATGAAAGCAAATCCTAAAGAAACCTTAATGATTGGAGATAGTCCATTGGATATGGAGGCTGCATTAAGAGCAAGGATAAAAAAAGCTCTGGTTGGATGGAATATCTTTCCTGATGAAAGATTTGATCTTACTCCTCCCGACTTTTATTTAAATCAAATGAATGATTTATTAAAAATATTAGAAACGAATGTAGCTTAATAAAAAAAATCTGAATATTTAAACTTAATCACATTAATAATAGGAGGGCTTTTAATGATCTCTAATAAACGCCGTGTTAGAGTTGGAAACCGTGAAACTTATCTTTTTATGATACTTTTTGGACTATTAATAGGATATCTAACACATGTAATGGGGTTAAATAATATGTTTTCCACTTTAATGAATACGGCACATTCACTTTTGCTAAATACAATATTTTACATCATGAGTATTGCAGTGTTAGCTGGCGCTCTAGGAGGTCTTTTGGTAGAATTCGGTATAGTAGCCTGGTTGAATAATCTATTGGTACCTTTCATAGAACCAATATTTAAAATGCCGGGAGCGACTGCTATTGGTGGATTAACAACCTATCTTTCCGATAATCCAGCAATCATTACACTTGCTCATGACAAAGAATTCCGGCAATATTTTAAACCTTATCAAATACCCGTACTCTGTAATTTTGGAACTGCTTTTGGAATGGGTTTAATAGTAACCAGTTTTATGATCGGAAAAGGATTTTTATTACCAGCTCTAATTGGTAATGTTGGTGCAATCATAGGGTGTATTGTAAGTACACGCATAATGCTGCATTACAGCAAAAAATTTTTTGGCGAAGATTCTGAAGAGAATATAAATAAAGAATTCTCAAAAAAATGGCGTTATATCCGAGATGGAGATTTAAGTTTCCGATTTTTAGAAGCTTTTTTGGAAGGCGGAAAAACTGGAGTAGAAATTGGTTTGTCCATCATCCCTGGTGTCTTGGTCATCTGTACATTGATCATGATTCTAACATTTGGCCCTGCAAATCCTGAGATAGGTTATCAAGGATTAGCTTTTGAAGGCGTAGGACTTTTACCTAAAATAGGTAAACTCCTCTTCCCAATTTTAAAACCTCTCTTTGGTTTTACATCACCAGAGTCTATTGCCATTCCAGTTACTGCGTTAGGGGCAGTTGGTGCAGCCTTGGGAATCATTCCAAAATTTTTGGAATCAGGTCTAATTGGTGCTAGTGATATTGCAGTTTTTACAGCTATGGGAATGTGCTGGAGTGGATATCTTAGCACTCATGTCGCCATGATGGACGCCTTAGGATGCCGCAAACTAACCACTAAAGCTATTCTAAGCCATACTATCGGTGGAATAGCGGCTGGAATAAGTGCACATCTTCTTTATCGCTTGGTTATGCTATTAATGTAGTTAAAAAAAATCAGATCCAAATCGGATCTGATTTTTTATTATCACAACTTAGCCAATCTTTCTATTATCAGGATTTTTCAATTCTATATCATAATCCTTTGTCATCGAGAAGATTAATCCGCTAAGTGCTAATAAGCCAATTAAGTTTGGAATCGCCATCAAACCGTTAAATGTGTCTGATAAATTCCAAACCAGATTTAAAGAGGTAGTCGCGCCTACGAAACTTAAAGCAGCATAAAACCATTTATAATAATTAACTGCTTTAACCCCAGCTATATATTCCAAGCACTTGGAGCCATAATAATACCAGCCCAAAATTGTAGAAAATGCAAAGAAAATTAAACCAAATGAAACAATAATTCCTCCAAAACCAGGAAGAGCACTATCAAAAGCAGACGTTGTTAATGCAGCACCTGTAAGATTATCTTTTATAGACATTAATCCATCACTACCTATTTGAACTAAACCAGATACTAAAATTACTAACGCAGTCATAGTACAAACAACAAGAGTATCTAAAAAGGAACCTAATGAACCAATAATACCCTGACGAACAGGATCATCATTTTTTGAAGCAGCATGAGCTATTGGAGCACTACCAAGTCCTGCTTCATTAGAAAAGATTCCACGAGCAACACCATAACGAATAACTGTTCCAATTAATCCACCACCAACAGCTTTGCCAGTAAATGCATTTCCAAATATCATACTAAATGCAGTTGGAATCGTTGAAACATTATTAAATATTACAATTAATGAACCAATAACATAAGCTACAGCCATAATTGGTACTATTTTATCTGTAACTTTACCGATATTTTTAATACCACCCACAATTACTAACGCTGTTCCAACAGCAATGATAATTCCAGATATAGCTGTTGGAATTCCCAAAGTAATATTTAGAGAAGAAGCAACTGAGTTTGCTTGTACCAAATTTCCTATACCGAAAGAAGCAAAAAATCCAAAAAATGCGAATAACCAACCTAACCATGCCCAATTGCCACCATATTTCTCATTCATACCTAATTCAATATAGTACATAGGTCCACCGGATTTTTCACCATTTTCATTGGTTGTTCTGTATTTAATAGCAAGTAATGCTTCACTATATTTTGTAGCACCACCAAAAGCCGCAGTCACCCACATCCAGAATACTGCACCTGGCCCTCCAGCAGCAATAGCCCCTGCAACACCTGCTATATTACCTGTACCGATTGTGGCGGCGAGTGAGGTCATTAGAGCCTGAAAAGGTGTAATATCTCCTTCACCCTTATGCTCCTTTGAAAAGAGTAATTTAAAAGCCAAACCAAGTTTTCTAAATTGAACAAATTTCGTTCCCAGACTTAATATGATACCAGTACCTACCAATAATAAAATCATGATTGGTCCCCATGCGAAAGCTCCAATTCGACTAATTACTTCGTTTAAGAGATTCATAATTTACCTCCTATTGTGTTATGTTTTTAATCACATTTGTTTCTTCTACAGGAACTCTCTTTCTGACGATCATTTCTTTTTGCTTTATATTAAATATAGTTTTTGCAATTCGAGAAAGTCTATACTGATAAATAAAAAAAGCTGATCTTCTGATCAGCTTTTAACTCTTTATATCTCCTAAAAATTCCTTTGCAATACACTTTCCTGTTGCAGTATTTGCCAAACCACCTAAAGCTGTCTCTTTCAAGCTCCTAGGTAATGCATCTCCAATCTCATTCATCGCTTCTATAACTTCATCTGCAGGAATTACGCTTGCAATCCCTGCTAAAGATAATTCTGCTGCAACAATAGCATGTGATGCTGCCATAGCATTTCGCTTCACACATGGAACTTCCACCAAACCAGCCACTGGATCACAGACCAGTCCCAACATATTCTTGAGTGCAAGGGAGAATGCTTCGCTTACCTGTACTGGTGTTCCTCCCATCATCTCTACTAGACCTCCAGCAGCCATAGCGGAGGCTACACCGCATTCAGCCTGACAGCCTCCTGCAGCTCCTGATAGAGTGGCTTTTCTAGCTACAACAGTACCAAGTATAGCGGCGGTTAATAAACCACGTATGATTCGAGAATCATCCAAATCATTTAACTCAGCAACAGCTAACAAAGCACCTGGAACAATTCCACAAGAACCTGCTGTAGGACCAGCAACAATTTTACCCATACTAGCGTTAACAGTTGAAACAGCTAGAGCCTTAGCTAATGCCAAAGGAATCACACCACCAGCTAATGTCTTTCCTTCTTTAATTCTCTCTCTCATTCTCCAAGCTTCATCACTAATCATTCCACTTTTAGAAGGAGTTTTCTGTTCCATCCCTTTATCCACCGCTTCCTTCATAACTTTTAAAGTTTTAGCCATCCTGGCTAATATTTCTTCACGAGTTGTTTCACTAGTACGAATTTCATAATCAATTACGACATCACTAATAGATACCTTCAATTTTTCAGCTCTTTCAACCATTTCCTTAATTAAAAATAATTTCGACATCTTTCTCACCTTCTTTTAGATAGGTTCAATATATCTGCAGGATTTAACTCCAATAAATGATTCAATTTCTTTCATTGCATCTTGAAAAACTTCATGGTCTGTCTGAATTATCATTGAACTTAAAGCTCCTTTATCTTCACGAAAAGCCTCTAAAAAAGCTATATTAATACCATTTAATGCCAAAGTAGAAGTGACTTTTGCAATAATTCCTGGTCGATCAACATGTAAAATCCAAACTGTAGGATATTTACCTCTCAACTCTACACTAAAATTATCTATTCGAGTAATTACAATTTCTCCACCTCCAACGGAAGCACCTATTAAAGTTAAGTGAGTTCCATCAGAACGAGTCAAATCCAATTTAATCGTATTTGGATGGGCATTTGGTAGATCAAAACGATGAAACTCTACTTCAATCCCTTTCTCTTGCGCATCCTTTAAAGATGTACGGATTCGCTCATCATCCGGGCGATAACCTAAAAGACCACCAACAATAGCTACATCAGTGCCATGACCTTTATAAGTCTCAGCAAAAGAACCATGAAAATAGATTTTCATGGTTTTTGGTTCCTCATTTAATAACTTGCGAGCCATATTCCCTATCCGTACCGCTCCTGCTGTATGAGAGCTTGATGGGCCAATCATAATTGGACCCATAACCTCGAAAATACTTAGTTTTTCCATACGAGTTCAACTCCTATTAAATAATCTGCGACACAGCTTTAAGACTTCCTTTCCATTATATATTACCATCATGAAGAATACTAGCTGAAAATTAAAATAATCATATAATATACCACCTAAAATGCTACCTACTATTGATCATAAACCAAAGTAGATTAATTAAAAAATAGAACAATTTAAAACGGTACATCTTAATTTTCGACATACCTATCCCTCTTTTCTATTCTCATCATACTTCATCTATAACATTTTATTCCCCAACACTTATCATTATTCAGATAAGCGAATTCCCCTTAATAAGAATGAAATAATAATTGGTGCTGGAATTAAAAATGCAAGGTAGATTCTAAGTTGTAATACATCCATCTCTCTCCCTAATAACAAATAAAATAAAAATATACTTAAAACACGCCCTAAATTTAAAGGTAATTCCCTTGCTACAATATACTCAATCTGTAAATCGTTATCAAGAGTATCATTTTCTATTACCTTAAAGCTTAAACTTTCAAACGGTATATCAAAAAAGGGATCAAAAAAACCGGTTAAAATTCCAAAAATCAAAATTCCCATCCAATCATTCCGCCAAATTAAAGCTCCCAATGCTCCTATTAACATAACTGCACTTATATGAATAAATAATGCTCTTTTTTTTGGTTTTACTAAATAAGCTAAAAGTAGAGCACTAAGTAAAGTTAATCCTCCCATAAAAAGTGAGAAACTCCCTAAAATAAACTCATTACCACAAGCTAAAAAAACCAGTAAGGCTGTAAGGAAAGTAAAAATGCCTGTTCGAAATCCATAAAAAGCTATCATACCTAAAATCCTTCGCCAATTGGGATCTGGGTTTTTTAAAACTTTCCAGATGTAAAAAGGTCCTGGACAACAACGAGGATGAATAAAAAAACTCAAAACTTCAACTCCTATAAACAATAACATCGTGGTACTGAAAATGATAGTATATCCAGTTAAATCAGGCATATTTTTTATAATTAAACCTGAAATGAAAGGTGCTATCATTCCAAAAAAACCCGCAAAAAACCCATTAATTCCATTAAAAAAATCTCTAGTTTTATCCTTAGTAAGATCAAAAACTAAAATATGTTCAGCTAAATGGTAAAAACCAACACCCAACCCTTTAAACATTCCTAAAGGAATAATATAATTCACTGTGTCTTTCTTTAAAATTAAAACAATCAAATAAAAAAGAGTGTGAATAACAACCCCAATTCTGATACACCATAATCTATCATAATTTCTTGCCACCCACCCAGCTAAAACAAAAGTAAAGGGAACTACACTATATAAAAAAAAATTAAATAAGGCTAATACTTGTAAATTTTTAGAAATACGCCACAGATATATATTTACAAAAATATTCGATAAACCTATCCCAAGAGTTAACAGACCATGAATAAGTAATAATAACCGACCTCCTCCTCCAACCTTCTCAAATTTTAACATTTAAAAATTTCACCTCTATACATTTTTGTCTGAATCATTTCTTATTGTGTCTGTTCTTTTAAGATATCATACCCCACAATTTTGGAAAATCATGAAATATAAAAAGCAGATAAAAAGATTATTCTTCATATCTGCTTACAGTTTTATATTATTTTATCTTTTGAGTTAAGACC
>JAGMES010000021.1 GCA_023128035.1 Halanaerobiales bacterium
AAGATTTTGCTATTACATCCAGTGGTGAAAAGTTTGATAATCCAAAGTATCTTAGAAAATACGAGAAACAGTTGATCAGATGGCAAAGGATTCTTTCACGTCGCAAAAAAGGAAGCAATCGCAGAGAAAAAGCACGTCTTAAAGTTGCTCAACTTCACGAAAAGATAAGAAATTGCCGTCAAGACTACTTACATAAGTTGTCTACTAAGCTGATAAACGAAAACCAAGTGATCTGCTTAGAAGACCTACAGGTTAAGAACATGGTTAAGAATCACAATTTGGCTAAAAGCATATCTGATGCAAGTTGGTCAGAGTTTAGAGAAATGCTGGAATATAAAGCAGAATGGTATGGAAGAACAATATCAATCATTGGTAAGTCATATCCATCTTCTCAACTTTGTTCATCTTGTGGCTATCGAAATAAAGATGTAAAAAACCTTAACCTAAGAAGTTGGCAATGTCCAGAATGTGGGTCTATCCACGACAGAGACATTAACGCCAGTAAAAACATATTGCAAGAAGGACTTAGATTGTTGTCTATATAGACGACTTAACCGTAGGTCATACGGAGATAGCTTGGTCGATTAATTCTCATTAGAGGATTTTACCCAAGAATCCCCTGCCTTCAGGCATGGGGAGTGTCAATCTTGTGATTTGAGTAAACGATTTTTTTAAAGCTAATATTTCGAAGATCAAGCTGACTTAAGACGTCACTTATTTTCCTAAAGGATATTAAATAACCCCATCTTCTACAGGTGGGGTTATTTAATATGAAAACTAAGGTTAATGAAAGATAATAAGAAAAAATTTAATTCTAATTTATAAAACTTTTTAATTATTAGCAGGAGATTTGTAAAATTTAGCGAATCAATGTTTCTTTAGGAAAAAAAATAATGAATGAAGTAAAAATGGAGGTATTGTGGTGAAAGAAAAATTAAATCTTAGAAATCTACGAGGAGATATTTTTGGTGGGATTACGACAGCGATTGTAGCTTTGCCTTTAGCTATTGCTTTTGGTTTAGCGTCGATGAATGGAGATCCAGAGGGAGCGGTTGCGGGGTTATATAGTGCCATCTTTACAGGAATCTTTTCTACTCTCTTCGGCGGTACTCCTGCGGGAATAAATGGCCCAACAGGTGCAATGATTGTGGTTCTTTCTAGTGCTTATGGCACATATGGACGTGAGACATTTTTTGCTGCAATGGTTTTAACTGGGATTTTACAGTTGGTTTATGGTTATCTTAAAATAGGCAGATATACTCGTTTTATACCTAGACCAGTAATCATTGGTTTTACTAATGGAATTGGAATTCTTATTTTCTTAAAACAACTTAATGATTTTAACAATGCTCCGATTGTCGCTATGTTAGTGATTGGGATTATGTTTGGTTTTCCATATCTTACGAAAAGAATTCCAGCATCTATGATAGCATTGATAATTGGAAGTGTAGTGGGATTATTTTATTTTCCAGAGATTGCAGTGGTTGGAGAAATAAATAGTGGATTACCTCATTTTCATTTACCACTAATTGGCGAGATTAATTGGATTGCGGCGTTTAGTGCAGCCATCACTATGTCATTATTAGGGAGTCTCGAAAGTTTATTAGCCTCATTGGTGGTTGAAGATATGACGGAAGATAAGAGCGATATGAATCAGGAATTAAAAGGTCAAGGGATAGGGAATTTGATTTCTCCACTCTTTGGTGGTTTGATTGGTACAGGAGCAATTATTCGTTCTGCTGTAAATGTAAATAATGGTGGACGAACTAAACTTTCGGGTATATTGCATGGATTGATTATGTTAATTATCACTTTAAGTTTTGGTTGGTTGACGGCATATATTCCTAAAGCAGTATTAGCTGGAGTTTTGATGGTTACTGCAGTTAAGATGATCGAGTTTGAGAGTGTAAAAATTATTCGCAGACTTCCAAAAGCAGATTCAACTGTTATGATAATTACCACATTGTTAACTGTTTTTATGGATTTAACAGAGGCAGTTCTTGCAGGTGTTATGCTTTCATTTTTTCTTTTTGCTATCAAAATGGCTCAATTTTATTTTGAAGGAAAAGAGATTAGTAATTTGGAAGTTTGGCATTTGAGTGGTCCGATTTTTTTCGGAACGACTGATAAGGTATTAGATTTTTTTAAAGGAAATCATCTTATCGGGGATAAAATTGTTTTAGATTTTACAAATGTTCCTGTTATTGATGAGACAGGAGCCGAAACTCTACGTAAGGCTTTTAGAAAAATTTGTAATGATGATCGTCAAATTTATCTTTTTGGTCTAAATTCTAAGGAAAGTTTATTGTTAGAGAATCTAGATATAATCAATAGTTCAGAGAATATAAGGGCTTTTAAGACTTTCTCGGATGTACATCAATATATATTTAGTGCCTAAAACTAAATTACTCAAATGAGGAATACCTGAATTATATAGTTCGGGTATTCTTTTTTTATCTATTAGCATAACTATCAAATTGATTACATATATATGTTTGTAGATAGTTAAGCTAGGAAGTAAACTATGACGATAAGGAGGGAATACTGGTGCATTTTAATGAGCTGTGGGTTGCTGGGGAAGTGTTGGATTATCCTAAACTAGAATTTAAAGATGAAGAATTCCCTATATTTAAATCCACTATTCGTATTCTGCGGGTTGGTTATTTAAAAAAACGTCGTGTATCTTTAAATCTAAATCAAAAAGGTGAAGAACTGACCCGTGAGCTACTTCAAGAACTTGTTAAGCATTCTCATATTCTTAATACCCGGTTAGATAATCTTAATGATATGGAACAGATGTTGGATTATGTTGTAGATATTTTTCCAATTATTACTTTTGGTAGATCGGCGAAATTTTGTTATGATCGGATTCATAAAGGTGATTTTATTATCTTTAATGGTGAAATTCAATCAAGAGATTTGTTGATTGAGACAGATTTGACAGATGAACAGAATAGAGAACTTAAAGAATGTTTCAAGGAGTTAGGGCTTTTAAACAAAAAAGAAGAATTTTTGCAGAGTATGGGATTACATAATATTCGTAGAAATCAATATCAGATAGCATTTAAAGAAGTATATATTTGTGGTATGCGTAGAGGATTTTCTTATGGGCTTAAAAGTGATAGAATTTACGAGAATAAGTGTCTGTTATTAGGGAGAGTGTGTAATGAACCTGAATTAAGATATACAGAAGAAGGTAGACCATTGTTGAATTTCATACTTTATATTAAACGCCCTCATAGTGACCACAAACGGGAAGATTTGCAGCAAGATTATGTGAATGTTATTCTATGGAACGAGATGGCGGAGAAGATGTATGAAAAGTTGAGAAAAAATAATGAAGTTTTAATCAATGGACGTCTTCAGTCTAGGATTTATTATAAAGAACATCTCCCTACGAAAGAGCAATCATATCGGCTGGATGAATTTTTACATACAGCTCAGAAATTTGATCCTAATGTGAAGGACGAATTACTTAAAATTTTAGGGTTAGATGGGCGCAAAAGTAGACATCGGGCTTATGAGATTTCTGCTAAAAGGATAGATATATTGGGTTAAAAAAAGACCTGAGTAGCGCAATGCGCATTAGACTCAGGTTTTTTCATTTAAGGTCTAATACTTCTTCCAGGCTTAGCACCTGTTAATTTGCCATTTTCAGCAACTAAAATCCCATTGACCACAACAGCTCGAATTCCTACAGGGGGTAAATCTGGTTTTCCTATTGTTAAATAGTTAGAGCGATCTTGAATAGTAGCAGGATCAAAAATAACAAGTTCAGCATCTGCTCCAACGCCAATTCACCCTTTACTGGTTAAGTTTAGAATCCGAGCAGGCATCTCATTTTTCCGCAAAATGTAAAGAGGTTCAATCTTGCGGATAAATAGTGAATCTGATATAATGGGCACAGGAAAGGGGCGTTTAATGATGCTGAAGATCACAGAAGTTCTGAATATTCCTTCTGGTGGAACCTATGATAAATTTTTTACTCATCGTGAGTCATTGATAAATCAATTTTCAATGGGCGATATGTCTAAACGAGAATTTATTGCTGCAAATTATAATTTTGTAATGGGGCTTGATTTAAAGCCTTTTAAAAGGATTGATTGTTTGCAGAAAGGTTTTTATAATTATAATTACTATAATATTTTAGCAAAGTATAGATATATGGAAGCGAGAGATATTAAGCGCAGAGGTGAACATGAGAAATATTATCGACAAGCCTTAAATGATGTAAATTATTTTTATAAACAAAAAGATCAAGCAACGGTTCGGATTCTTGAATTGATAGACTTTCAAAATGTAGATGCTTATTATATCAGAGTTCGTTCTAAATTTTTGAAAGGTGATCTGATTGAGATTATTCTTAATGATTTTGATAATCTGATTCTTCATACTCGTAGTGATAGAACCAGGGAACGTTTAGAACAAGCTGGAACTTTTCGAAGTGATCAACAAAAATCAGTTATTGATCAATATATCAATCAAAAATATTAAAAAATAAAGGATGGCATAAATCGTTACTAAGAGTAACATATTTTGCCATCCTTTATTTAATGATTAGCCCACAAAAAGTATTTTACAATTTGCGGATTAATTCCTTCATATCTGTCGCTAAAGGTGCTGTGAATTTTTTTGTTTCATGGGTAAGTGGGATTTTACAAGTGATCCTCCATGAGTGGAGAGCATGTCTTTTAATTAGCTCTTCTCGTCCTCCGTAGAGGGTATCTCCAAGAAGAGGGTGCCCAATATGGCTTAGATGTACGCGAATTTGATGGGTTCTACCAGTCTCTAAACGGAGTGAAACTACAGAGGTATTCTGATATCGTTTTAGAACCCGGAAGTGGGTAATAGACTTTTGTCCGCATTCAGTGTCAATTTTCCGGAGAATAATACTATCCTCAGCTCGGCCAATAGGTGCATTTATAATACCGACATCTTCTAAGATTACATCATGAACAATTGCAAGATATTCGCGGTGGATGTTTTGACGCTGGAATTGATCTACCATATAGTTTTGACCATAATGATTTTTTCCGATTAGTATCACGCCTGAAGTATTACGATCCAAACGGTGAATCGGTCTAAAAAGGTTATTATTTCCTTGACTTTGTTGGTAGTTTAGCACCCCATTTGCTAAAGTACCTGTTCGTTCAGTAGCAGCAGGATGAACGAGAATTCCTGCAGGTTTATTGATAATGAGGAGATTGGAATCTTCGTAAATGATTGAAAGTTTCATGGGCTCAGGTTCAATAACAGTTTTTTCATCAAAATAGAAGTTAAATTCTAAGATATCACCTTCTTGAATTTTGGTATCGAAAGTTACATGTTCTTTGTTATAACGAACCCGATAACTCCCACGAATTTTGCGTAATAACCTTCGTGAGATGTGTAGTCGATTTTTTAAAATTTGGTGTATGGTCATACCTGTTTCTTCAGGTTGAATCTGATAGGTTACGATCTGATTTGGATTTTGAAAATGGTCTACATGAGGTTTAAGCATAATACCACCTGTCTTTTAAAGTATTGTTTTGTAAGCTATAACGTTCAACTTAATCTATTCAATAATAATTCTAGTTTCCCTGCTTTAAAATTTATTATCCATCTGGATTAAGAACTGAAAAAATTAGTAGGTGAATTGGAGAAAAATATTGAAGGAATAAGCTATAAGGAAAAGAAGGAATAAGAATAGTAGTAATAACCATAGAATAATTATAGGATAGGGGGAAGTATAGATGAAATCACTGAATGAAGTTAAAGATCTTTTAAAACAAATTCCTGATTGTCAAGTAACTGAGAATGCCTTATTGGCTGAATATACGACTTTTAAAATTGGTGGGCCAGCTGATATTTTGGTCCAACCATTAACCATAGAAGGATTACAGCAGATTTTGATGGTTATAGCTGATAAAGATGTTCCATATTTTATTTTGGGAAAAGGTAGCAATATTTTGGTAGGAGATTTAGGTATTCGTGGTGTAATTATAAGAATGAATAGCTTAAATCTTATAAAAATAGATGGTACACGTGTTATTGCCCAATCTGGTGTAACTTTAGCAAAGTTGGCATCTGCTGCATTAAACGCCAGTCTTACAGAATTAGAGTTTGCCAGTGGTATCCCTGGAACTCTAGGGGGGGCAGTAGTGATGAATGCGGGTGCTTATGGTGGAGAGATGAAAGATGTGGTTACCAAAGTTATAGCATTTACACCAAAAGGTGAGAAAAAAATGCTTAGCAAAGAAGAGATGAAATTTTCATACCGGCACAGTATTCTACAGGAAAATAACTGGATTGTAGCTGAAGTTGAGATGGAATTGAAAAAGAGAGATCCATCAGAAATTCGTAAGATCATGAATGATCTTAACAATCGCAGAAAAGAAAAACAACCATTGGAATATCCTAGCGCAGGAAGTACATTTAAACGGCCTCTAGGATATTATGCAGGTACCTTAATTGAACAGGCTGGACTAAAAGGTTATAGTGTGGGAGAAGCACAAGTCTCTGAAAAACATGCAGGCTTTGTCATTAACAAAGGAAATGCTTCTGCTAGTGATGTTCTTCGTCTTATTCGTCATATTCAGAATCAAATACGATTAATGGAAGGTGTGGAGATGGATCCCGAGGTACGACTTGTAGGTGAATTTGACTCAATCGAAGAATAAGAAGAGGAGGAAATTGAGAATGAGAATACGTGAATTAAGAAAAGAAGATTTAAAAGAATATGCTATTATAAATAATAATGCTTATCCTGGAGCTAAGCGAACTTTGGAGCAAACAATGGAACAACTAGAAAAGAGTATGGAGTATGAACATACACAGACATTTGTTGCAATTGATGATTATGACAAGATTTTAGGAGGTTTAATTTTACTGGATTTCACTATCTATCAAAATTATAATGAACTTAAGATGGGTGGAATTGGCGGAGTTTGTGTTGGATTGGATTCTAAAAAACAAGGTGTTGCGAAAATGTTAGTTGAAGATGCACTTCAAAGAATGGTAGAGAAAGAGTTACCTATTTCTATTTTATATCCATTTCGTCATGATTTTTATCAGAAGATGGGGTGGGGTCAGGTTGGTGAGGTTAAGGAGTTTAAATTCCCACCATCTTCTTTACCTGTTTATCCAGGTCGTGAATCAGTAAGAGGATACCGAGATAGTGATTTAGAAGGAATAAAACAATGTTATGAACACTTTGCTAGATCAGGTAATTGTACTGTTAAGCGTACAGATAACCTTTGGAATTTAAAAATGAAACACAAGCCGAATATATTTGTTTATGAAGAAGATGGAGTAATTCAGGGATATATGCAGATTGGATTTGATACGAGTGATCCATCTTTCTTAAAGAATGATTTGAAAGTTATTGAGATGATCTATGTAAATCAACACGCTTATTTTGGCTTACTAGGATTCACCGCAAGTCAGTTAGATCAATTTGATTCTGTGATCTATTGCACTCGCCGAAATGATCCATTCCATCATCTGTTAAAAGAACCTTGTCGTGATAACCAAATTCTTCATGGACTTTATCATTACTCACAAAAGATTGGACTTGGGTGGATGTTTAGGGTTTTAAATGTTGAAAAGGCTTTGATGGGTCGCAAGAATTATCAGGGAGCTAATTTAGAGGTAACTTTTGAAATTGAGGATAGTTTTCTACCTCAGAATAGCGGAAGTTATACTTTTGTACTTAATGATGGCAAACCAGAAGTATATCGAGATAGAGAAAGTGCAAATAAGATTAAATTAGATATTTCAACATTTTCGCAACTTTATGCTAATTATCTAACATTCAGTGATGCTGTTAATTTAGGAAAAGCTGAGGTTAGTGATCAGGATATTCTTTCTTCCCTAGAGAAAGCTTTTATCTTACCAGAACCACAGATGTTGGAATATTTTTAGAGAGGAAGTAAAATATGAAAATTGGTTTGATTTGTGCTATCGAAGAAGAGAGTTTACATATATTGAGAGAGATGGAAATTATCGAAAAAGATGAACGCCTTAAAACATCTTTCTATAAAGGTAAATTTTTAGGTAAAGATATAGTGTTCGTTGTTGCAGGAATGGGTAAAGTTAGTGTAGCACTTTGTACTCAGATTTTGATCGGTGAGTTTGATGTGGATTTAGTTTTATTCTCGGGAATAGCAGGTGGTTTAAATCCAAATCTGACAATTGGAGATACTATCATTGGAACAGAAGTATTGTTTCATGATGTTAACCGAGCTGGAGAAGGAATAAATATGAATGACTTTTACTCTGTCTTTAGAAACAGATTCAAGGCAGATCAGAATATTATTAAAAAACTACAGGATGACCTAATTCGAGATAATTTACCTATTCCCTTTGCACTTCAATCTTTGCGTCAGGGAAAAGAGATGCAAATAATTTTCGGAAGAATTCTCACAGGAGATCAGGTGATTACATCAAGGGTTAAGTCAAGACAACTCTGGCGTAAATTTGCTGGTGATTGTGTAGAGATGGAAGGGGCTGCTGTAGCTCAAACATGTTTTTTAAATGACCGACTTTTTTTGATTATCCGTACTATTAGTGATCTTGCCGATGAAGATGCTATGATTATTATTAAAGATAGTATTGAATCAGTGAATGAGGTGAATTATCAGATTCTACAGGAAGTGATTCGCTTGCTGTGAGAGGAGTTTAGAAAAAATGAAATTATTACTGACCACGTTGAATTCAAAATATATTCATTCTAATTTAGCAATTCGTTATTTACGCTCTTATTGTCATGATCTTCCTTTGGATATCGAATTAGTTGAGTTTAATATTAACCAAAATATGGATTATATTTTAGCAGAAATTTATAAGAAAAAATCGGACCTGGTTGCATTTAGTTGTTATATATGGAATATCACTCAAATCCTTGAGTTGTGTAAAGATTTGAAAAAGGTATCACCAGAAATGAAGATTATTCTTGGAGGGCCAGAAGTCAGTTTCGATTCTGAAGTCATTTTGAAGGACAATCCTGCCATTGATTATATAATTCAGGGTGAAGGGGAAGAGATATTCTATGATTTAATGGAAACCTTGCTTTCAGGTAACGAGGTAGATCAGATATCTGGTTTAACCTTTCGTAGGGGTGATGAAATTGTCGCTGGCCCGGCGCGTCCTCTGATAACTAATTTAGATCGGATACCTTCTCCTTTCATGGAAAATTTGGACGAGTTTGAGAATAAGTTAGTATATTATGAAAGCTGTAGAGGTTGCCCTTTTAATTGTCAGTACTGTCTTTCTTCTACTTTAAAAGGAGTAAGAACTTTTTCTATGGAAAGAATTCAGAGTGATCTTTTGCAATTAATCAAAGCTGGAGTTAAAAAGGTTAAATTTGTGGATCGAACATTTAACTTTAACCCTGAACATGCTTTGAAAGTGATGCGCTTTCTTATTGATGCTTGTGCTCAGCATCAGTCAAAAACAACATTTCACTTTGAGATGACAGCTCAATTGATTAATGAAAAGATGTTGGAACTTTTTAAACAAGCTCCTACAGGGTTGTTTCAGTTTGAAATTGGTGTTCAATCAACGAATAAACCCACTCTTGAAAGGATTCAGAGAGGAGATTATTTTAACCAATTAGCTAGTGTAGTTCAGAAAATATCTGAGCAAGGTAATATTCATTTACATCTTGATTTAATCGCTGGATTACCTGAAGAAAATTATAAACAGTTTCAAAAATCTTTTAACGATGTTTATCGGTTAAGACCTGATGATCTGCAATTAGGGTTTTTAAAACTTTTAAAGGGATCTGGAATTCGGCAAAAAGCAGAAGAGTATGGCTACAAATATCGAGAACTGCCTCCTTATGAAGTTTTAGAAAATAACGATATTCGATTTGAGGAAATATTGGAATTGAAGATGATTGAGGATTTGTTAGAAATTTTCTCTAATTCACATAAATTTGAGCTATCTATTGACTTTATAATTACAAGATTTTATTCAGAAAATCCCTTTGTCTTTTTTAAAGAACTGAAAGAGTATTGGATAGGTATAGGGTATCATCATCGCCCTCATAAGGATGAAGCGCTTTATCACTTTTTACTGAGATTTTATCTTGATAAGGTTAAAGAAGATGTGGAAATGTTTAAGGAATATCTAAAATTTGATTTTTTAAGGAATGTTCGTAAAGGTCTACTACCAGAGTGGTTACATTCAGTGATAGTTGAAGAGTACAAAGAACGTTGTTATGAATTTGTAAAAGACGAAGATCAAATAAAAAAATATATTCCTGAATTGGCTGAACTCAAGAGTAAGCAGATTATGCGGAAGATTCTTATTGAGCCATTTGTCTTTGATATATTTGAATGTCGAAAAAAAGGGTATATCGGGAAATATACCAAAGCAATGATCTTTATCCTGTTTAATTATGAGAAACGTGATCCGATTTTTGGATATGCAAGCTTTAACCAAATTAATATTTAGTAAGACAGATCAAAGGGCCAGGTGTGTAATAATACCTGGCCTTTCGTTTTTTAGGCATTATATTCGTATGATTAGCCCACAAAAAGTAGTCGCACAAAAGTTCATGTGTCCAATATAGTACTGAATTGGCGGTTTCAGTACTATATTGGGCACATGAGTGTGACTAAAATACTTTTTGTGGGCTAATCATTCGTATAAGTTTTATATTTTGATCAAATACTAGGGAAGAGATATGAAAGGGGGAGTTCTGATGAATATAGAAATTTTCCATAAAAGGTGGATTGTTAATTAAAATGCCAATACTGTTATTTAAAGATATAAAAGAGGATTTGGATCAAGTTTATGAAATCATAATCGAGGAGTTAAAGAGTGATCAAAATTATTTACAGGTAAATTGCTCATATCTCTTACAGAAAAGAGGAAAAATGATCAGGTCTGCCCTAATTCTTTTAGCTGGTAGAATAAGTAATAATTCATACGAGTATCTTCATCAATTAGGAGCAGCAGTTGAAATTTTACATATGGCTACTCTTGTTCATGATGATATCATTGATGAAGGAGATGTCCGTAGAGGATTAAAAACAATAAATCAAGTATTGGGTAGTCATCTAGCGGTACTTTTGGGTGATTTCTTTTATGCACGTTCTCTAAAAATTCTTACTCGCTATTCTAGTAATAGTGTGGAGATTTTTTCGAACATTGTGTCAAGTTTGGTTGAAGGTGAATTTTTACAATATGAAAATAGCTTTAAATTAGATCAGAATATTGAAGATTACTGGAAAATAATTGAATATAAGACTGCACGTTTTTTTGCTAACTGTTGTAAATTAGGGGCAATAGCAGGGAAAAGTAGTTTTAAAGAACAAGAAGCCTTACCCCAATACGGTGCCTATTTGGGAAAAGCATTTCAAATTCGTGATGACCTATTAGATTTTTCAATTGATTTTAAAAAATTAGGCAAATCTACATATAAAGATGTTACAAATGGTATTTATACATTACCCATTCTGCATGCGTTAAAAGTTTCAAGAGAACAAGATCAGTTACGTACTATACTTCAAAAAGATAATGTGACAGAAAATGACTTTAAAAATCTGATTGAAATAATTAATAACTCAGGTTCTCTTAAGTATGCTACAGAGGAAATGGTGAAATTATGTCAACAAGCACGAAATCAATTAGAGATATTTCCAGAATCTAAGGAAAAAGCAACATTAGAATCACTCACATATTTTAATCTTAAAAGAGAATTTTAAAGAAAGGTGGAATTGACTTTTATAGGTAGATCGAATATAATTATGGTAATGTCTATAATAAGTATCAATGCTCTATAAAGGCATTGCTATTTTTTTATATGTAAAAAATTACATAAATAAATGTTTTTTATCAAAATATAATACTTACAAAAGTTAACTTTAAGGGGGGTTTACTTTGAATTTAAAAGAGAGGGAAAAAATTGCAAATCACGCATTAGTGACTACAATATACGGAAATGTAATTCTAACAATAATTAAGGCTATAGCGGGTATTATTTCAGGAAGTACAGCAATGGTTTCTGATGCAGTTCATTCTTTATCTGATGTATTGAGTACAATTGTAGCGATGGTTGGGGTGAAAATTTCTAGCAAACCTGCTGATGAAGATCACCACTATGGACATGGTCGAGCAGAAACTGTAGCCACAAAGATATTAGCAATGTTAATAATGATAACTGGTTTGGGAATCGGATGGGCTGGTTTGAAAGGTTTACTTAATGGTGCATTTACAAAACCAGGGGTATCAGCTTTATGGGCAGCGTTTTTATCGATCGGTGTAAAAGAATGGATGTATCGTTTTACACGGAAAAAAGGTGAAGAGATCAAGAGCAATGTTTTGATCGCTGATGCTCATCACCATCGTTCTGATGCACTTTCATCTATTACCGCATTAATTGGTATTGCAGGAGGGCGCTTAGGCTATCCAATTTTGGATCCGATTGCTGGTATAGCTGTAGCGGTATTAATAATAAAAACTGGCTTAGTGCTTTACTGGCAAGCTATTCAGGAGTTAGTAGACCAAGCTCCAAAACCTGAAATATTAAAAGAGATCGCTCGAACAACAGTGGATACAAAAGGAGTAATCAATGTCTATGATATTAAGGCTAGAACTTATGGGTCTCAGGTTTATGTGGATTTAACAATCTGTGTGAATCGTTTTATTTCAGTCTATGAGGGACATGAGATAGCTCATTCTACAGTCGATCATATTAAAAAACATCTTCCAGAAGTTAAAGATGTTTTAGTTCATGTAAATCCGTGTACACAGGTTAAAGATGGAGATGATTCTCAGTCTGGTTGCAATGAATGTAATACTTTACCCAGAAGAGAGTTGCTCTTAGGACATGACGATTTAGAACAAGTCAGTGTCAATCAAAAGGAAAATCTATGATTGGAATCATAGTGAACTCGTCCAGCTAAAGCTGAACATCGGGGCTTCAGTAGGGGATTCTACCCCCACTGAAGATTAAAAACAATTCCCACCACTTATAGAAGTGGGGGTCTTAACTCAAAAGATTAAAGGGTCAATCCTAAATTGGGTTGACCCTTTTTTTATGATGATTTATAATCCGTAATAAAGTTCAAATTCAAATGGATGAGGACGGTTATAAACTTCTCTTGCTTCTGCGCATTTTTTATTGATCCAATTATCAATGAAAGATTCGTCAAAAACACCGCCTCTTAAAAGAAACTCATGATCTTCTTTTAAACAATTTAAGGCTTCTTCCAAACTAGAAGGTAGGGCACTTATTTTTTCTCTTTCTTCTTGAGAGAGAGCAAAGATGTTGATATCAAATGGTCCATAACCTTCTTCACATGGATCGATTTTATTTATAATTCCATCTATCCCAGCCATCAAGAGAGCAGCATATGCTAAATATGGATTACAAGTTGCATCAGATGGTCTGAACTCAAAACGTTTTTTATCTGGATTTTTAACATAACCAGGAATCCGTACTACAGAACTTCGATTTGAAGTCGCAAAGCAGATACTAACAGGTGCTTCATAACCAGGTACTAAGCGTTTATAAGAGTTTGTAGAAGGGTTTGTAAGACCTAAGAGAGCTTTGGAATGTTTCAAGATTCCACCCATAAAATATAGTGCAGTTTCACTGAGTCCAGAATATCCATTTGGGTCAGAGAAAATATTCTTACCATCTTTAGTTAAATACATATGTACATGCATTCCGTTGCCTGCTTCACCAAAAATTGGTTTAGGCATGAAGGTTAATGTTTTGCCGTTGCGAACAGCTACATTTTGTAGGATATATTTTAACAGCATAGATTTATCAGCCATAAGTTTTGGAGTTTCAAATTCTAATTCGATTTCTAGTTGACCTGGGCCACCAACTTCATGGTGATGGTATTTTACATCGATCCCAGCTTTCTCCAATTCAATAGTCATCTCATTGCGTAAGTTGTGTAGAATATCCATCGGTTGTGCTGCATGGTAACCGCCATGTTTTCGATTTTGATATCCTAAGTTCTGATATTCATCATCACCACTTTGCCAATAAGCATTATCAGCATCTAATCTTAGTTTTATATCATGAGGATCATTTTTGAAGGCCACATGATCAAAAACATAAAACTCAAATTCAGGGCCAGTCCAAAATGTATCCGCAATCCCTGAGGCTTTTAAGTAGTCCTCTGCCTTTTTTGTAATATAGCGTGGATCATGAGCATAAGGTTCACGATCTTCGGAGATGGCAAAAACATCTCCAATCATACTCAAAGTAAGTATATCACAGAATGGATCTCTAAAAGAAGTAGTGAAATCTGGAATAAAGACCATATCACTCTTTTCGATTTTAGCATATCCATAGTTAGAACCGTCAAAACCAATCCCTTCTTCAAATATTTTTGTTGATAATCTAGTGACAGGAATAGTTAGATGTTTAATTTGGCCAAACAGAGAGATCATTCGAAAATCGATCATCTGAATTTTTTCTTCCTGACAATACTGTTGTAACTCATCAAAAGATTTAAACATATTAATCCTTTCCCCCCCCTTTTAAGTAAAAGCTTATGAAAAAAAATATGCATAGATTAATATTCACACTATTTTAAATTATACAAAAAGTCTGAATTTCCTGCTATATACAAAAAAAAACTACATTTTAATCAATAGTGGTACTAGAATCGGTACAAGACTAGAAAGGATTGCGCCACTTACAAAAGCAACTAAAGTTGTTTGCGGATTAGTATATCTAGCAATTAACGGTAAAGTTGTATCCATACTTGTTGCGCCACCTGGAGCAATAGATGTGATATATCCGAGATGTTTAGCTAGAAAAGGAATCATGAGAACAGTTAATAACTCTCTGAAAATATTGGTTAAAAAAGCGATTGCTCCGATCTCTTCACTATATAAGCGACTTATTAAAATAGCGGATAAGCTATACCATCCAAAACCTGCTCCTACAGCAGTACCTTCGTTGAGAGAAAGACCCACTAATAGCCCACCTATCCCAGCAGCAGCAATACTACCTATAGCAATGGCAATTGGGACGAGAAAAATTCGCCAACCTATCTCTTTTAGTCCTTGCCAGATTTTGCGATTACCTCCTAAATCTATACCAATCCCAAAAAGAAGAATTGCCAGAGCGAAAGTAGATATTTGATTCAAATTTTGAATCATAATATCATTAAGAAAAAATCCAAGTCCAAATCCAGTTGCTACAGCACCTATTATAATCCAGGTCATTGGTTGTCACCTTCTTTTCTATGATGAAATAAGCTTTTTTCTAATATCCAGACCAGAATAATACTCCCTGCCACGCTTAACAAAGCTAGAATAAAAGCTTGGAATCCAAGTTGACTAACTTTGTTTAAGAGATCTGGATTAGAACTGATGCTGGCTCCCATACTAATAAGAAGCAGAATGAGTCCACTAGTGGTAATCCATTGTGTTAAAGATTGAAAGCGCGGGGGAATAATTTTGAAATAGCCAATTAAAAAACCGAGCCCCAGTGTTAATAAAATTGTCCACATTTTTATCTCTCCTGACATAATGAAATTGCTATAATCATATATTATGATATGATTATAATAAAAAATATAAACAAGATTACAAAATATAAAAGCTGTGAGGAGATTATTAATTTATATGCAGGGAAAAACGAAGAAATGTCGAAATAAAATATATAAGAAAACTCTGGAAAAAGGGCAGGTGGTGGGTGCAATGAGAAAAATTAAAAAGATCCCAGTGGCTCAGGTCAGAGTGGGTATGAAAATAGCTCAAGCAATTTATTCCAAATTAGGGACAATCATTATAAAAAAAGATTCTAATTTGGAGTTTCACCAACTTAAACGGTTGCGTTCTTTGGGAATATCAACAATAGCCATTTATATTAATAAAACAGAACCTCAACAACCAACTTTGAAAACAATTGGGTATACAACTATTATGAAAGAGGTTCAGTCTTTTTTAACTCAGGTTAAAGAAGGGAAAAAAGTAGAATTATCAGCTATGACAAATATTGTCGAAGGAATCAGAGAAATGAAGCGAAATAAGGACGTAATTCACTGCCTGACTGAAAATTTTCAACCTGAATATTACTTATATAGTCATACTTTGAACGTAGCTCTGTTGGCGATGTTAATTGGTAAATGGATGAAAATTCCTGAAAAAAAGATCACCAAGTTGGTTTACGCTGGGATTTTGCATGACATCGGTAAATTAATGATTGATCCGAAAATTTTAAATAAACCCGGTCAGTTAGACTCAGAGGAATTTGAAGAAATAAAAAAACATTCTACATACGGTTTTAAAATGGTACAAGAATTGAAATTTTTAAGTAATGATATTAAATCGGGTATTCTTTTTCATCATGAAAGAAATGATGGTTCTGGGTATCCTCAAGGCTTACAAGGAGATCAGATCCCTAAAATAGCTAAAATTATAGCTATCGCTGATATTTTTGATGCGATGACTTCAAAACGAGTATACTCTGAAGAAGAATCTCCATTTAAAGTTCTAAAATTAATGGAAGATCAAAGTTATGGTAAACTGGATTTAGAAATTACGCGGACACTTCTTTCTAATATTGCCAGTTATTATGTTGGTTATCATGTTACTTTAAATAATGGCGAAAAAGGTGAGATAATTTTTATCAATCCTTCGCGGGTTTCTAGGCCAATTATTAAGACGGAAACAGGGTTTGTTGATCTGTCGATGAAAGATGACTTGGAGATTGTCAAAATGAGTGGGAGTGGCAAGTCTGAACAAACGGGGTAAGTGTGAGTTTTGAGATAATAGTGATCGGGTGAAGTGAACTCGTCCAGCTAAAGCTGAACATCGGGGCTTCAGTAGGGGATTCTACCCCCACTGAAGATTAAAAACAATTCCCACCACTTATAGAAGTGGGGGTCTTAACTCAAAAGATAAAAAAGAAAGTGTCGCAAAGATAAGTCGCTGGGAAATACTGCGACTTATCTTTGCGACACTTTTTTTTATACTCTTGTTCCTGATTCTGAGTTGAAGTTTTCTTTGTATTGTAGTTGGTAGAGGTTGTAGTAGAGGCCTTCTTTTGCTAGTAACTCTTGATGGGTGCCGATTTCGCGAATTTTGCCTTTGTGGAGGACGATGATTTTGTCTGCGTGTTGTATGGTTGAGAGACGATGGGCAACGACAAGAGTTGTTCGGTCTTTTATTAATTTTTTTAAAGCATCCTGAATTAAAATTTCTGTTTCTGTATCAATATTTGCAGTAGCTTCATCCAAGACTAGAATGGATGGATCGTAAGCTAATGTCCGGGCAAATGCTAATAACTGTCTTTGTCCAGCTGATAGGGTGGAACCTCGTTCGGTTACTGGCTCATCGTATTTATTAGGTAGTTTAGAGATGAATGAATCTGCATTGACATATTGAGCTACTTTCTGGATGGTTTCTTCGTCAATTTCTGTATTATTAAGACGGATGTTGCCTTTGATATCTCCAGTAAATAAAAATACATCCTGTAAAACGACACCGATATGACTTCTGAGTTCGTATTTGTCCAGAGTTTTGATATCTTTTCCATCAATTAAAATCTGGCCTTTTTGGATATCGTAGAATCGACATATTAAACTTATAATCGAAGATTTACCAGCACCTGTAGCACCAACGAAGGCTACTAATTCGCCAGGATTAATAGAAAAACTTACATCACGTAATACCCACTCTTCTGAATTGTAAGCAAACCAAACATTTTTAAATTCAATGTTTCCTTTTATTAAAGGAAAAGGAAATTTTTCTGGTTTTGGTTGATTCTTTATATTTTCTTCAGTATCCATCAACATAAATATGCGTTCTGATGAAGCCATAGCTGCTTGCAATATATTATATTTCTCTGTTAAATCCAGAATTGGTCGGAAAAATTGTTGGATATAGTTGATGAAAGCAAATAGAACTCCAAACTCTAATGTTCCCTGAATGACACCTTTTCCACCAAACCAGAGAACGGTTGCGAGGCCTAGAGAAGAGATGACTTCCATTGTTGGTCTAAAGATAGCAAAAGCCATGAGCTGTTTTTTGGTTGCTCTATAATATTTTTCATTGATTTTGTCAAACTCTTTGTATTTTTTCTTTTCTTGATTAAAGATTTGAACAAGTTTCATTCCTGTAATATTTTCTGCAAAACTGGAATTCAATCCAGCAAGCCTAGTTCTTACTTCACGATAGGCTTGACGGGCTTTTGAACGAAAAATGACAGTAGAGATAAGGATTAGTGGTAATACAGTAAAACTATAAAGAGCTAATTTAAAATCAAGACGTAACATTACAGCTAGAATACCAACTAGCATGAAAACATCTTTAAATAAATTGACAAGTACACCAGTATACATTTCATTTAGAGTATGAACATCATTTGTTACTCTGGTTACTAAACGACCTACTGGATTACTGTCAAAGAATGAAAGGGATAATTTTTCTATATAGGAGAATAATTCTTGTCTAATATTAAAGATAATCTTTTGTCCAGTCCACTGAAGTAGATAAATTTGAACAAAGCTCAGCACAAATCCGATAATTAAAAGTATCAAAAAGAGCATACTGATTCTAAAAACTGAATTGGCATCTTTTTCTCTAAAAAGTTTCAACGCAGTTTTATCAAGGAGATATCCCTTTAATTCCTGATCATCTGCTTTAATGTGAATCTGATCATTATCGGTAGAAAGAACATAATTGTTTTCTTTTTCTTCAATTATGCCTGAAAGGAGATAATAGTCTCCTTTGTAATAATATAATTGCTTTTGTGGTATATTGGGATATTCTTCGATATTTATTTCATCACTTCGGGCATAGAAAGACTCTTTATAAGTAAACCCATCAATTTCAGGAGTTGGTTTATGATCAAAGATAAGATAAGGCTGGTTATAAGCCATGATATGATCATCTATAGCTACCTTAATTAGATAGGGTCTGAGTATTTGAATCCCTGTTATAGCTAGTAATAAGATGATTGAAAGTGCAATCCAACCTATAAAAGGTTTGGCATAAACTAATAGTCGGCGCATTAATCGCGCATCATATGCCTTCCCCAATGATTCTTCCTCGTGAAAATTTTGCATAGCTTTCCCTCCTTTGTCAAACAGATTCTAATTTTTCTTCAAGGAGCTGTTTTTGATAGAGGTGATTATAAAGCCCATTTATCTGTAATAAATCTTCATGGGTACCCTCTTCAATAATTTCACCATCATCAAGAACAATGATATGATCAGCATTTTTTATGGTAGAAATTCGATGTGAGATAATAATACTGGTACGGTGATTCATAATTTTTTTCAATCCACTTAGAATTTTTTCTTCAGTTTGAGTGTCAACTGCTGAAAGGCAATCATCTAAGATAAGAATTTTTGGATTTTTAAAAATTGCTCTAGCTATAGATGTTCGTTGTTTCTGGCCACCAGAGAGGGTAACACCTCTTTCGCCAATTAAAGTTTCAAACTTATCTGGAAAATCTGATATATCATCATATACTTGAGCGATTTTAGCCGCTTCATTTATCTCGGATTCATCAATTTCATCGAAAGCAAAGCCAATATTTTCTTTGATAGTTGTAGAGAAAAGAAAATGATCTTGAGGTACATAGCCAATATTTTGTCTTAATGTTTCTAATGGTATTTGATTAATATCTATGTCGTCGATAAATAATTGGTCTCTATCTGGATTGAACAGACGTAAAAGCAAATTAGCTAAGGTGGTTTTTCCACTTCCGGTTCTACCGATAATAGCTAAAGTTTTCCCTTCTTCAATAGTTAGATTAATATTTCTTAGTACTAATGGGGTACTATCTGAATATCGGAATGATAGATTTTTAAAAGTAAGTTTTCCATTTAGAGTGTGATGTGGTAGTGTATCGGGATAGTTATAAACTTCAGGCTCTGTAAATATGATTGCATTCAATCGTTTCATCGAAGCAGAACCTCTTTGAAACATGTTGACCAACCAACCTATAGCAATAATTGGCCAAATCATCAATCCTAAGTAAGAGTAGAATGCTACAAAATCTCCTAGGTTTATTTCACCCATCATAACCAGCCGGCTCCCATAGCCTAAAACGACTACAAAACTTAGACTAGAGAGGACTTCAATTAAGGGATGAAACATTCCCCAAATTCGTACTAAATGCATATTAGTATCTACATTATGTTGATTGGCCTTGGTAAATTTATCGGTTTCAAGTTTTTCTTGAACAAAAGATTTAACAACTCGAATCCCAGCAAAATTTTCTTGCACTTTATCAGTTAGCTTTGCAAAGGCATCTTGAACTTCAAGAAAACGGTTATGTATTAATTTACCAAAACGACTTACAATGAAAGCTAGAAACGGCAAAGGTAAAAGTGCTAAGAGAGTTAATTTTACATTGATTGATAAAAGAAGAATCAGATTCGCAATTGCTAAAAATGTTGCATCAAATACGAAGACGATTCCAGGTCCCATAGCTTGTCGCACAGAGTTAATGTCATTGGTCGCATGAGCCATTAAATCTCCTGTTTTTTGGTAATTATAAAAGTTGGGTGATAGTTTTTGTAAGTGTTCAAAAAAATGATTTCTAAATTGATATTCCAATTTTCGAGAAGTACCAATGATATACCAACGCCAGAGAAAACGAAAGATTCCTACCCCGATCGCGACCAGAATAATTAATCCAACTAAGAAAGTTAGTTCTTTAATCGTTAATGTCCCTTCTTGAAATTGATTGGTTACAATACCTAAAAGACGGGGAGTAATTAATTGAAGTACATCTGTAATTAGAATCCAGATAGTACCAAAAATATACATCCGTTTGTGAGCCTTGATAAAAGGCCATAACGCCTTGAAAGATTGCAAGTTAAATCCCCCTTTCGAAAATATGCTCTAGTTTTCATTATATCGCAATACGAAAGAAAAGAAAATACACATCTTTGTTTATTTTAACATATTTTTTAGTAAATTTGCGCTTTAAATCACATTAGCTTTATTTTTCATAATATTAATTCGGGTAAGAGGAATTATTGATTGTGTCTCGAATTTTATTATGAAAGGTTTAGTTGTCTGGAGTGGGTAATTTGAGGGCGTATGTAATGTAATAAAGCTCCTTCAAAAGTCAGCTCTGCAGAGGTTTTAGTATTTTATGCTGGGTTTGTGATAGGTGTAAATCGTTGCTTTTAAAGATGGCTTATTTTGGTCGAGCTGACTTAGGCGTCGCTTTATTACTATTACATACGCCCTCAAATTTGCCAAGCTTACAGAATGTGTGAGGTATAAAAAGTTCAAGCTTAGAGAATCTATGAGGTTCTTTTAAAAATTGAGAGCTGTGGTTTGGGGCAAGTGCAAGCGTAAGGGTGTGGGACTAATAATTGGAGGTGTATTTAAGTGGTAGTGGTTCATATGTTTTTGTTGGTTTTATTTATCTTTGTGGGGATATTTGGTTTAGTTTTTAAGGTGGATGAGGGTGTGTTTATTGGGTTGGCACTTATTCCATGGCAGGTGAGAGTGGTATTAGCGTTTTTTAAGAAAAAGAATCGTAGATTGATTGAAATTTTGATTTGGGTTTCAGTTATAGTGGGTGTAGCTTATTTTATATTTAGAGGTCGTTGGATTCCGGCTATAGCGATGTTTGGAGTTCAAAGTTATGTTTATAAGATTATATCCAAGCCTGCTAAAAAAGAGACTACTGGTGATGAAAGTGATTCAGATTGAAAATACTAAAGAGTTAATACTTAGAGGATTTAGTGCATTAGGTCAATAAAAGAATAAGCCACAGAGTCTGCAGCTTATTAACATAGATTGTCTTAAGATGCTTTACTACTGTTAGAATCTTTTTTGCTTGGACTTGATTTTTTAGTGTCTTTTTTGCTTGGATTTGATTCTTTAGTGTCTTTTTTGTAATCACTACTACGATTATCAGTAACGTAGAAACCAGAGCCTTTGAAAATCACTGCTGGGGCACTGATTACCCGATGTACTTCTCCGGCACATGTAGGACATTCTGTTAGGGGAGAAGCAGTGATTTTTTCGAGTTTTTCAAAACGACCACAGTTTTTACATTCATATTCGTAAATTGGCATTGTTTAGCACCTCCCTAAAAATATATCCTGATCAATATTGTAATTATTGATAAAATCTTTGTCAAGTTAAAAAGTGGAAATTGGGTTACTTAGTAAAAAAATTTCGCCACTCAGGATCTTTATCCCATGTACTAGATTTATGAATAATATCCTCTTTTATCATCGGATTAGTCAGAAGAATCGACCATGCCTCTTCAACATTTTCCAAAAATTCAGGATTTAACTCTTCAATTTCGCTATATTTGATTAGAGGGCAAATCATAATACCGTTGGGATTAAGTATTAATTCAAAAGAATCACTTTTCTGATCATAATAAGGGATCAATGGAAAGGTTCGGCATTCAAAAGGACGCTTACCTCGTGGACAAGGTTTCGTACAACGCACGAAATAAAATTCTCCTTCCCATCCTGGTGGGAATTCATAGTCTTCTGTGTTATGTTTTTCAAAAACCAACCAATCTTCTTGACCAGTGAACATTATTTCTTCACCTGGTAAGAGGTACATACCTACTTCTTTGTCCCAGTCAGTACAACACTCTTTGTCACAGAGTTCACCACAATCGCCATATAGAGGTGTGACATCTTCTAATAATTGATAGACATATTCAAAATCTTTTTTTGTAAGCAATTTATCTGCAGGCATAAAAATCAATCCTTTCAAGGATTTCTGCTACTATTGTATCAAAAAATCACTTCTTTTGAAACCCCTATGTGATAAAAGTCGTTGTATCTTTCTAGTCTATCATATATACGGTGCTTGTAAATGGGTATTCTAAATTAAAGGGAGTTGATATTATGGTAATGAGAAAGATTATTCATATCGATCAAGATTTATGTAATGGCTGTGGTAAATGTGTTTCTCCTTGTGCAGAAGGTGCAATTCAGATTGTTAACGGTAAAGCACAGGTCATCAGTGATGAACTTTGCGATGGAGCAGGTTTTTGCTTAGGAATTTGTCCAACAGGTGCAATGAAGATTGAAGAAAAGGAAGCAGCAGCTTTCGATCATGAGGCAGTAGAAAGACATTTAGATGAAAAAGAAAAAGCAGAACCAGAGAAGCAAGAAATTATTTTAGATTGTTTTAACTGTAATCGTAGCGAGAATGATGTCCCACTATTCCCGATTCGTCACAAAGGTGAAAGTCAATGGGTTTGTGCAAAATGTTTACCACAGATGATTCATGGTTAATAATATATCTTAGATTCAAAAGCTCTTGACCTATACCTTAAGTGAGTAGAGGTCAAGAGTTTTATATATATATACGTAAAACCATTACATATAAATTTTCCGAAAATGTTATTAAAATCTTGATATTTCCTATAGTTTACAGTATAATAAAACTATAGCATATCATGAGTATAGTCTGGAGGGATAAATGTGGCTATAGAACTGAATTTTAATCAACTATATAAGAAGATAGATGAAAACTTGGAACTAGGGAAAAAATATTATGATGAAGAAAACTATCAAAAATCAATTGAGCATTTTCAAAAGGGATTAGGTACATGCGATATTTTGAATGATAATATAAAACGAGTTGAGATATTATATTATTTAGGACATTCTTATCAACTAAGAAATACTAATCAGGATTATCAGTTGTCGGAAGACTGTTATAAGGAGCTTATTGAAATTGAGGATGTAGACTCTTCTTATTATTATAAAGTTCAATTGAATCGGGCGGAAGCCTTAGGTACACGAGGTGAGTATAAAAAGGCGATTTCTCTTTATAAAGAAATACATAAAATGGGAGATAAGTTTTTCGATATTGAAGCCTGGAGTTCGGAAACTTATGCTTATTATTGTATGGGTAAATATGTAGATCAGGAATATTTTCATGATGCTATAGAGTTTTGCAATAATATCATTGCTACAGCAGATAAGGAAAATAATCGTGAAAAAATGTTTTTGGCGTATCATAATTTGGGCCATATTTTTTACGAGTTAGGTGAAAATATGAAAGCATCTTTAGCTTTTCAGGATTCTTTTGAATACTGTATTGATCAGAATGATAAGCATGAAAATCTGATAGATATGGCATTGATCTTCATTAGACTTACTCAATATGATTTGGCATGGGCTTATCTTGATCGGGCCCAAAGTTATTTTGAAAAAAATCACGATTTAGGGGCATTGGCAGATTGTCTATATGTCAAAGGAAAACTCTTCAAGCAAAAAGGTAGGGTGGAGGATGCTGTGAACTATTTTGATCTCGCTTTATCTGGCTATAGGGAAGAAGAATATTATATAGGTATCTTAAATAGTTTCTATGAGTTGTATGAATTGTATCGGCGGATAAATCTTGAAAAAGCAGATCTTTATTTGGAGCAATATAAATTCTATTTGAATTATGTTAATCCTATGGGGGTTGAACAGGTAGACAATGTTTTTGATGAAGTAGATTCAATTTGGATTTAGTAGTATGTTGATTATATATCCCGTTGTGTTGCTAATCAAAAAAACCAAATAATTATTTCCTGAAGTGCATATTATCTATTGAAAATACATTAAAAGTAATATATAATAGAAGTAGGGTAGAAAAGAAATACAAAATTGAGGGGGTAGAATTATGAAAAAATTATTAGCTATGTTGCTGGTTGTTTTGATGCTGTGTACGGTGACTGGTATTGTACTTGCTGATCCGCAAGATGGCGGCGATATACCATTTACTACTAATACTACTACTGGTCCTATTGTGTAATTTCTTTTGTACATAAAAATACTGGTGGAACCAGTATTTTTTTTGAAGTTATCCTGTTAAAAAACAAATAAATTGCTTGATTTTTCCTAATAGATATATTATAATGAATATGGGTGAATAGAGTGATATAGTGAGAAGAACTGTAGGAGGGTTAAGCTTATGGAGCTTTTAAAGACAATACAGCATAATAAAGAAATAAATTTTAACAAGGCAACAGAGTTCTATAATCAAGGTCTTTATGCTAATGCTTTATCGTACTATTTCAGGGCATTGAATGCTGCTGAAATTTTGGAAAATAAAATGGAAGAGGCAGAAGCCAAAAAGGGTATTATGTTCTGTTACGCTTTTGAGCGTGAATATGATCAAGTATTTAACTATAGTCAGGATTTGATATTAAATTATCAATTAACTTCTGAAAAAAAAGAATTAACTCAAGCATATAAAGCTTTTGCATTAAACAGAAAAGGCCAATTTCGAGAAGCTGAGAAAATTTTAAAATATCTTGTAAAAAGTGATTCAAAGCGTGTTCAGTTTCGTGCTCATACCGATTTAGGCTTATTATATTATTTTTTACATCGTTTTTCTGAGAATGAATCTTTAGATTTAGCTTTTGAGCATATAGAAAAAGCTTATCAATTTGCTTCAGCAGAAGGCGAAGAATCTCTTTATAAAAGTGCTTCAAATATGGGGTTAATATATTTGGAAAAGGGTGAAATTGACTCTGCATTGATGTATTTTGAAGAAGCTTTGAAACATACTGAAAATGGACGTTTTATTGCTCAAATTTATAATGAATTAGGACGAGTTTACGCATTAAAAGATGACTTAGATAAAAGTGAGGAGTACTTTGAGAAAGCTTCCAAATATGCATTATCAAATAGTAAATTTTTGATTCTTACATACAATCTTTATTATCAAGGTTTAGTCTATCTTCATATCGGTAAAGAGAACAATGCGTATAATTTTTTACATACTGCTTTATTTAGTTTTTTAGAGCGTAAGCATTATCCTGAAGTTGTAGCGATTTATAAAGAATTGATGTTTCTATTTCAGGAAACGAATCCAGAAAAGGCAGAGTATTATCAGCAAGAATATCAACACTATCTTAACTATATCGATCCCTTGGGTGAAAAATAACGGCGATGCCGTTATTTTTTTTAATATGCATAAGTACATTGTTATGTAAATATCATATTTTAAAAAGGAAAATATAAAAAGGAATAGAATTAATAATATATTAGATGTATTACCTATAACATGTAAATTTGAAAGGAGAAATGGAGGGGAATGCGCTCATATCATTGGTTATTTATTTTGGGAATTGTTTTCTTAGTGTTTGGGGTCTATCGTGAAGAAACTTTGAATATTTTAATTAATGCAACGATGCTTTGTTTTTCGTGCATAGGACTGGGGTGAGGCTGGCATGATTGAAAAATTTCGTTATAAGTTTAAACTACGGCGGACCGCACAGATAGGTTCATTAGTCCTAAACAAATCAGAAAAAGGATTGGAAATTTATGTCTAAGTGGATAGTATCTTTATTGTTATTCGTCTTTTTGATTGGTATCAGCTGTTCGGCATTTGCTCTTGAGGTTGGAGATATGCTTCCAGATTTTAATCTTAAAGATTTAGAGGGTAATGATGTAAAGATCTCTGATTTCCAAGGCCAATATGTATTATATGATGTTTGGGCTACCTGGTGTGGACCTTGCCGAAAAGCTTTAAAAGCATATACTCAGAATATTGATAAGTTTAAAGAAGCAGGAATCAAGATTGTCGCGCTCTCAGTAGATGCAAAAGTTGATGCTGTTCATAAGTATTTAAAAAAGAATGATATGGCTTTTACAGTTTTACATGTAGATCGTGGTGAAAAAGGTAAGTATAGACCAACAAAAGAACTTTGGGGTGTTAAGGGGATTCCAACTATGTTTATAGTAGACCCTGAAGGTAAAATTGTATTTAAAGAAATAGGCTTTGGTGATTTTGCATCACTGTGGGATGAGATTATTAAAACAGTAGATGTTAAACAAGTAAGTGGTTCTACTTATCCTGTTTTGAAGGTCGGAAGTTATAAAACAGAAAAAGTAAAGGTTGATCTTATGGAAATTGGCAAAGATATTACCATTAGTAACTTTATAAGTTATGACTATAAAGATTGTACTGAACAATCTGAAGTCGCATTATACAAAGTTCCAGAATCAAACAAGCCATGGTATGGTATAGTTTATATCGAAGGTGAAGCATATACTATGCTCGGTCAGGATACAGATAGTGATGAGTTAGGATTATTAGATCTGATTTATGTAGATTATAACCATAATTTTGATCTTACTGATGATGGCGAACCAGTTCAATTAAGTGTAACTGAAGACGGTAAAGAAGCAAAGATTACACTAGAAGTAACTAATAAGTATGGTGAGGTAATTCCTTATGGTATTACTTTATGGTCAGAAGATTGGGGCCATGGGTATGTAATGTTTGTTGATCGCGCTTATGAAGCATATATTGAAACTGATTCTGAGCCTGTTCGAGTACTTTTGGTTGATGTAGATAAAAATGGAATTTATACTGATGAAAGTGATGCAGTCTTGATTGATATCGATAGAAATGGTATGTTTGACTCCTACTACTCTGTACAGGAATGGACCAAGTTAGGATATACTTATGAATTAGGTCAGTATGTTTATAAATTTAAAATTGTTGAATATGGAAGAAAAATTGTAGTGGAGAAAGTTCAATAAATAAAAAATATAAAACTTGATGATTTATAGGAGGAGTGAGGAGAATGAAAAAATGGGGAATTTCTTTATTATTAATTATCATGGTGGTTTGTTTTAGTTATTCGGTATTGGCTGTTAAAGTTGGGAATATGATTCCAGATTTTGGTTTGAAAGACTTAGAAGGAAATGATGTTAAAATTTCTGATTTTCAAGGTGAACATGTACTATACGCCGTTTGGACAACTAAATATGAGGCATGCAGAAAAATAATGAGGGCATATACTCAAAATATTGATAAATTTAAGAAAGCCGAAATAAAGATTGTGGCAATTTCAGTAGACTCTAATATAGATGATCTCAAACAGTATCTAGAGGAGAATGAACTTCCTTTTACTGTTTTACATGCAGATAAGGGCGAGGATAGTGCATATTTGCCAACAGAAGAGCTGTGGAGAATTAGAGTAATTCCTAGTCTATTATTTGTAAATCCAGAGGGTAAGATTCTGTATACTGAAGCAGGTTTTTCAGATTTTTCGTCTCTTTGGATGCAGGTTAGCCATAAATTAGAGGCTGGACAAAATGTTAAAATTAAATATCCTATATTAAAAGATGGAAATTATGAGGCGGAACCTGTAAAAGTAGATTATGATATATTATCTGAAAATCTTACATTAGGTTTTCTAAATTATGATGTAAAGAACTTCATGGCAAGTACAGACGTGCCTTTAGAAAAGGAACCTGACTATCCAAACACTCCACAATATGCTCCGATTTATATTGGGGAACAATTGTTTATGATGGTTGGAGTGGATTCTAAGAAAAACGGCTTTATGGATCAGATTTATGTAGATTTCAATCAAAATCTGGATTTAACAGATGATGGAGACCCCTTATCACTACTTACACTAGGTAAATATAATAAAGTAGCTTTTAACTTGGAAGTAAAGATGGCTGAAGATATTGTAGTTCCATATCAGATTAATTGTTATGCATATGAAGGAAGAAGTGTCTACTTTAAGTTGACTGTTATGGGCTATCAATTCCAGATTGAAACTAATGAAGAACCAATTAACGCACTTTTATTAGATTCGACTTCTAATGGTGCTTTTGACAATATGAAGGATGTTGTATTGCTTGATTTAGATAAAAATGGTATATATGATTCTTATTCTCCGATTACAGAATGGTCAACATTAGACTGTCGAATTCATTTAGGCGCATTTGGTTATCGTATAAAGGTTAGAGAAAATGGGAAGGATATCCTCGTAGAGAAGACGAAACTATAGTCTTTGTAAAAAAACTTTTAAGTTATATATGAAGCTCACCCCTATCAAATCAGATGGGGGTTTTTTTTATTGTTTGAACATAAAAATTAAATTTACAAATATTTTTCAAAATTATAAGAAAAATCTTGACAGAGAATTGAAGTTATGCTACAATTGTAGATAGACAATACTTCGCTTTTAACGAAAATATTAGAATATTTTTTAGTGTATATTCACCATTACATAGTTGTATTGGAGCAATTGGGATTTCCCCTGGTTTCCCCACCAGATTCTCCTCACCGCCCGATTGCTCCTTTTTTTAATGTAAAAATTTCTAGTTTATTGATAAAAATTGAAGGGAGCATGGGATATATGTGTTGTGACAGAGACCAACAATCAGAGACTAAAGTCTATCACTTTCTTTATGAAAAAATTTGTCTTGAATTAGTAGAGGAATTAAGTGTTTTAGAAAAGGTGACTAATTTAATACAGATTTTTAAAGATAATAACATTGTTGCATTACGTAAGATTTATGAAAACGGACGAAAGATAAAACAAATAGATGAGCAATTGTATAAGGTTGGCTAAAAAATGATCCGTTCCTTTGAAGGGGTCATTTTTAATGTAAAAGATCAGAATCTTGTTTTATAAAATGTATTTTTTAGTAAAAATAAATGTAATTCAGAAGGATTTTTTCAATAAAAGTAGAAGTATTATCTATATACGAAAATAGACAATACTATTTGTTGAAAAATGTGATAAAAGTAGTGAAAAAATATTATAAAGAGAGTAACTAATAGAGGGTAGAGGTAGGTGAAAATATGAGTAAATCTTCTTTTTCTGAGGTAGTATCGTTACATAAGTCAGAAGGAACAGATGTATCGGTTATGCTGGAAGACTGCAGGAATGTGTTTTTGAAACATGTAGAAAATTTTAATTTTTTTTTCGAACAGTTTTTAGGTGTTGCTAATGGGATCATGGTGGCAGTAGACAAAGATGAGAATATAATTTTTGCAAATGAAACTATTATGAAGTTATTGGAGGTTACATGGGAGGATATCAAAGATAAGAAAATTACTGATTTAAAAAAAGATTACGTACCTGTATTTTGTTGTGTATTGGCTGGGAAGAAATCTGTTAAAAGGGTTAAAAAGATTGAAGGAAACCAATTCAAGCGGTATTTTGACATAACAGCGATTCCAATAATGATTGAAGATGAAGTAATTGGAGCGATCTCACTTGGGGTTGATGTAACGGAGACGGCTTTAATGGAACGGGAATTGTTTGATTCAGAGCGAATATTTTTATTAGGTCAGATGGCGTCTCGGATAATGCACGATATTAGGAATCCTTTACAGACCGTGAAATCATCAGTACAGGTTATGAATCTTTGGAATCAAACTGGTGAGATGAAGCCAGAAAAAATTAAACGGATGCTGGTAAATATTGATGTAGCTGTGGATAATGTAATTGATTTGATGAATGATATGTTACAATTCTCTAAACCAGGGACGGATAAGATGGGGGAAGTGGATTTAAAGAATTTAGTAATGAAGGTTGGAGATTTGTTTTCATCAACGTTTAGTAAGAATAAAATTGAATTTTGTTTAGATGTTAAAGATGGATGCGAGGTATTTGGTAACAAGAAGTTGCTTCGTCAGAGTATTTTAAATATTGTCCAGAATGCTGTTGAAGTTCTTCGCGATTTTGATGACATACGTCAGTTAGAGATACGGTGTTATCCTAAGGATGATAAGGTGATGGTTGAGATTTTTAATACTGGCCCGCTGATAGATGACAGTATTAAAATTAAGATATTTGATACATTTTTTTCGACGAAAGGAACTAATGGTACAGGTCTAGGACTGGCTATTACTAAAGAAATTATAGAGCAAATCCATGAAGGCAAGATATGGTGTGTAAGCAGTCAGGAAAATAAGGGGACTTCTTTTATGATTGAGATTTCTAAAATTATCAAATGATTAGCCCACAAAAAATATGTTAGGCGTACTTTAAAAAAAGTACGCCTATTTTTCTATTAATCGCATGTGCAGAATACAATTACAATTACTAACAATAGGAGTAAACATCCGCAACTACTTCCAGAAGAATGATGACAACCCATATATAGCCCCCCTTGATTAAAGTGATATTTAAAATTTTACAATTGTGTCGTCGGGGTTAATCGCCACTAGTGGTTGACTTGGTATATAATATGATATTGATGATGAATATGTGATAGTATAGCGCAAAATATATAGAAAAAGATGAATTAGTATGGCTTGGGTATGTAGATGTATTAGTTGTGGTGATAGAAAAAATGAACAGGATAATTTACATGAAGGAGCCCAACCATTAAGTTACTGGATTTTTGGTGCAATGGTTGATGTATTTTCTGTTTATATGATCTTTTTGATTTGTAGCTTTGCTCTGCTTGCACTTAGTTTGGCGTTTTATAAATTTGCGATTTTAAAAAGTGATTCCTTTGAAAATGGGATTGGGATGGGTTAGGGTCTTCTAATATAATTAGACAATGGGGGAGAGTGAACTTCTTTTTATTAGATTATTTATTTGGTTTTAATGTGTAGGATAATGAAAGTTATATTAATAAAATGGTTCTCCTTTGGAGGATCATTATTTTTTTCTTTATAATTGTTTAATGGTTCCTAGAGATAAAAATAATTCGTATGTTTAGTACTTTAATGTTGAAATTAGTTACTTTGTTACAGGAAATTTATTGTCTGGTGGAGAACTTAAATAAAGGGAGAAAAGAAAAGTTCATTGGAGGTTAAAGGATGAAAGGTACTAAGCTGATCAAGAACATTTATTGGTTCATTCAAAGAAGCTATGGAGAAATCTTCATATGTAAAGATTATTCTTTTCTTTTTAATGGATTCGGGAGTAATTTGCTTTTAAATGCCATAAAGGGCCTAGTAAACCGTGGTATAAAGGTTCAGCTAGTAACCAGTATATATTGGAATCTTACATAACCATAGACTTTGTATCTATTGAAGGAACGGTATGGAGATAAAATTGAGTTAATGACTTTAAAAAGTCTGAACCATTTCCAGTTTAAAGGGAAGCATTATATTAATTAAAAATGACTAGGGAAGATGGAAATATAAATTTAGAATTAACTCTTTTAGCTTATTCTACAAATAGTAAGCAAGCTTTTAAGTCCTTAATGTAAAGTGGAAGACCGGGGGGTGAGTTGGATGAATAAAGCAAAAGAAAACTATTCGACAGGGAAACAAAGAACTGTTAAAGCATGTGAATTAGAAAAATATTATTTAGAAACAGTACCTTCAAATTCTAAAAGATTTATTTGTCCAGAATGTGGAGAATATGTTGCTTTTGTGCGAAGAGATAAGTACAAATCATATTTTAGACACTGTAAAATTAATGAAACCACTGCATTTTGTGAACAACGATGCAATTCAACACATGATTATTCTATATATGAAAAAGTAGGATTTCCTTTATATTTAAAAAAAGGGATTGGACAAAAATTCGATTTGTATTTGGGGTTTTATAATATAAACGAGTCTCAAATATCTATTGCTCAAAATAGTAATTTCCAAGTTTCAATATTGCCATATAATGAAGACGTTAGAATGGAACTGCCATATCGTATTAATAGTTATAATTTTTCTGCAAACTCTACAACATTAAAACGAATAAATTTTATTTCCTCTAGATATAAATTGAAATATTCATCAAAAGACGCAGAAAAATTGTTTATTAAAAGATGGGGAAGTGAAGTTGAAGGAATTATAAATGGAAGAGCATTATTTACGTATCACTCTAATGGTGGTCGTAAAATAAGAATTAATGATGAAATTACAACTGATACAGATTACTATTACTTATGTAATGATAGACATAAATTAAATCGAAATCTGGGTTTAGTATATGAAAAATGTGGAGTGATAAATCTAGAATATACATATTCAATATTAACTTATTATGTATATAGAGTGCAATTCAAAAACTTTAATGAAAAACAATTTAAAAGATTGCATGATTACTGTAGAGAAAATTTAAAAGTTAGTTTGATTTATAAGCCATCTGAACTAGTAGCTATTTGGCCTCCAGCAATACAAAAAAATAATGAACTAAACTTTTTTAAAAGAGAAAAAAATGCTTTGTTTATTTTAAAAAGTCAAGAAAAAAATGCTAGAACTTTTATACACACTACCAACTCGGTAAAAGAAGTAAAAGGTACAGCAATAGGAGATAAAATGTATTTGGTTAATTTGCCTATTGTTAGTGAGAATGTAGCTATCAATATTAATGAAAAATATAATTCTATAAACTTTTTTTTGAGTCATTACAAAGGAATTATTAAAACAGTAGATAGTGATATTATAGTTTACGATGATCAATCTAACATACTAAATAGCGGTGTTCATTATAAATTACCAGCTAAAAAATCGATTAAAATTGTAACATCAACCAAATGTAGGATTTTACATTTGAAAAACAATCAAGTTTTTAAGGCTTATCCGATTGATGAAGAAGCAGGAATTATAATTGAGAAAATTTCATATGGGGATGAAATATTAGTTATGAGTGGAGTGAGCGAATATTCTTTATTAAAATTTATTGGAGAAAATACTCAGAAACAGATTGTGTTAGATAATGACAAGTTATTTTTTAAGCTAAGTAGAACAAAAGGCTCCTTAATATCCCCACCTATTTGGATTCGAAAACTACTAAATAAGATTGAGAATAGATCAAAGATATATAGTTTAATCAGAAAATATATATTTACCAATAAAATCCCAGTTGAAGCATGTAGAATACTTGAGGAAGAATATAACAAAATGAAGGAGAGTTTAATATATGAGAAATGTTAGTGATAATAAAGTAAAAGGAGAATTTATAGAAAAATTTTCCCAAGAAGAATTTGATTTTATTATATCTTTATTACCTCATTCAAAACTTGTTGAGCCAATAAAAAAGCATAACAAAGAATTTAGAAAAGAAATTATTGGATATAGACCAGATAGTCTTTCTAATAAAAAATTACAAAATATTACTATAAAAGAATTTATAAGAAAAAAGATTATATTTTATGTAATCATTTATACATTTTAGTAATTAAATATCTAAAAGGAATTGATTCTCTTATCACTGAAAAGATTGAATCATCTTCTAAAGTTCGTGAAGAGATTGAAAAAGACAATATGGAGTATTTTGAAAATCTTATATTTTTGTTACTAGAGACACCTTTAAAGAATAGCATAGATTTATATTTTAAAATGATAGATTACGAATTAACTGAAAAGCAGAGAGAATACTTCAAGAAAGATTTACAAGAGAAAATAAAAATTCAGGAATTAAAAAAGGAAATCCAAAATAGCTTATGTGCTGAATTCGAAGAAAAAATTACAGATACTAATATGAAATTCAATAAAATAATCAACGACAAAGATCAACAAATTAAATCGTTAAATAAAGACATTGAGAAAGTTGAACAAAGTTACAAAAGTGAGTTATTAAAAAAGCAATCTATCATTGATGATTTAAAATTAGAATTAGACACAATACAGAAGGATTTTTCTCAGAAAAAGAGCATTTTAACAGAACAAATAGAATCCTTAAAATTGAAATTAAATGGATCTAAGAATGAAATAGATAAAAAAGAAAACAAAATAAAAGAATTATCTGATAAATTGAATCTTAAGTTAGATGATTTTAATATTATTGCTCACCAAGAATGGATTGAAGGTAACAGGGTTTTAATTCAGGAAAGGGAAAATATTAAATTATCTATAGATAGTTTGTGTGTTAAAAAAAAGAGGATAATTGATGAGATAAGATTATTAGATAAATCTAAATTGAAATTGGAAAATAGCGTACTTTTTATTGAAGATAAAGCAATTGGTTTTATTGATAATATGAAAAACATTATTCAAGAAGTAGATTATAAGTCAAACAAACAAGATGATAAGCAAAAATTATTAAAAATAGAAAGCATCAAGCTAACTAATGAAGTTGAAGAGACAAATGAAAAATCGGATTATATTTATGATTTACAAACAAATCTAGAAATAAGTGGGATATCAAATGAATATTCGCATGATGTTGCACAATATATATATGCAATATTTTCAAATAAGATGAGTTTACTTATTGTAGGACCCGATTCCAGAAAGATTGCTCATTCAGTTTCATATGTCACCTGTGGTGCAAGTGCTGACATCATATCTTTACCTCTTGGATATAGTGATAGCAACGAATTAATTTCTGTTGTTAATTCAATGATGAGTAAAGTTGTTTTAATAGAAAACGCAGTTGATAGCATTTCTGAAAGTGTATATTTGCCATTGGTAAAGCAAAATGAAGACAAATTTATAATTTTTTCGATTGAGTCAAATGAAAATATTCAGTTAATGTCAATGAGTATTCTTAATTATATGATGATCTTAGACATTGATCCTCTAATAACTTATGGATGCAATGAAGAATTATTGTCTGCTGTTGCTAATCAAGATATATTTAATATGAATATTGAATTATCTGATAAGAAAACTAATTTAAGATATCTTAAAGGATTAGATAATGTTGTTGAACTATCAAAGTCAACTAAATTAAAAATATCAGAGATCATGTGTATTATAGATAAGCTAGATTCTAGACGTGCAATGTATGACTTGTTAGCATTTACAATAAATTTATTAAGCAAGTTTAGGAGAAGTCTCGATGAATTAATAAATTTTGCAAAAGATCAAGAATTTGATCCAAATACATATAAAATGTTACAATCTGTATTAGGAGTTAACTTTGATGATTAACGATAAGTATGATATTATAAAAAAAATAAATAAAAATTTAAAAATAGGGAGTTATTTTGGCGAAGCAAATAGTCATTATATGTCAAGAATAATATATTCAGCGTTATCAATTTGGATAAGGGTTTCGACATTGGATGAAAATATCTTATCACAGGAAAATGAGAAAACAGGGGTTAGTAAAATTCATATAATTAATAGGTGTAAACCCTTTTTAAATAGTATGACTGATATTTTTCCAGAAATCAAGGAATGGTTTTACCCAAGTGATTTTGATGAAAATCCGATTATAGTTTTGAGAGATAGGCTATTTAACTCTGGAGAGTTGGTAAATGCTGGATTTGATACTTTTTTGGGATTACCCAAGTATCAAGAATGTAATTTTAGCCCACAAATTAGGATTATTAGGGGAATAAATGCAAATAAATTTGACAGTGTTTCTGGTATATGTTTGCTTAAATTAAAAAATAAAAATGATACTATAAATTATGATAAAATATTTGAGTTTTATGGACTTTATAAAAAAACATCAACAAGCTTTCTGATAGATTATCTAAATAGTATTACATGGAATAAACAAGATAAACTAACATCAGAAGTATTTAACAAATATAGTAAGAAACCTTTTTCAAGTAGTTGGAGTGATGATTTAATAATAAAAAATAATGAGGTTACGTTATATAAAAACGATTTTTTTGACTTTGGGTTTGTTAAAAGGAAGAACAAAGATATTTATACTAGCCAAATTAGTGATTATTTAATTGGTGAGTTTGAAGTAAGAAGATTTATGTACGCTTTTAAAAAACAAGTAAACAATCCAGCAGTTGCTAAATATAAAAGATATCTAGATGAAGAGACTGTTGAATTGCATTTGTTTAATGATTTGCCTCGCAAAGAGCAAAGTATTTTATTGTTATTAGGTTGGCCAAAAAAATCCATAATGGATAAGTTTAATTTAATTTTTCATGATTCGGTATGGGAACTAGTAAAAATGATTTTAGATAACTTGAACATTGAATTACAGGAGGACGAATGATGGATAAATATGGTGTATATAGTACTCATGATGCTTTGAAAACAAAACTTATTGATTACATTCGGGCTCAATATTTAGGAGAAAACAAGTTGCTACTAGATATTTGTAATGATACTTTAAACAAAAAAGGTGTGTTATTTCAAGAACCATATATTGAAGCGAATCCAGCATATAAAGTAATTGACAATGGTATAGAGAAAGGTGATATACCATTGCATATAAAAAAAATATTGTTGGATATGTCTGATAATAAATTAGGCGTGTTTAAACACCCATTTAAACACCAAGTGGATTCTTTGGAAAGTTTTTATAAAGGAAAAGATCTGTTTATTACAACTGGAACTGGTTCTGGAAAAACTGAGTGTTTTATGTGGCCAATGATAAGTAATATAGTTGATGAAGCTATCAATAGAAAAGGTTCATGGGCTCAAAGAGGTCTAAGGGTTCTAATGCTCTACCCTATGAATGCATTGGTCTCAGATCAAATAAGTCGTCTTAGAAAAATGATAGGCGATGTTGATGGGAATTTTAGAAAAATATTTTTTAAAAATGTAAAAGATAACAATATCAGAATACCTCAATTTGGAATGTATACTGGAAGGACTCCCTATCCAGGTGAAATAAAATTAAAAGAAAATATAGGACTTGCAAACACTCTTACGAAAGATATATTAGGTAATAATGATAAAGTTAAAGCAAAACTAATTGAAATAGGAAAATATCCAGCAAAATATAACTTAGAAGAGTTCATTGATAATTTGAGAATCGGAAAACACATTACTCATGATTATGATGCTGAACTTCTAACAAGACAAGAGATGCAGTGTTTATGTCCAGACATACTTATTACAAATTATTCAATGCTAGAATATATGTTGATTAGACCAATAGAAAAGAGTATTTGGGAAAAAACAAAAAAATGGCTTGCTAAATCAGAGGAAAACAAATTATTAGTTGTTATTGATGAAGCACATATGTATAGAGGGTCATCAGGTGGTGAAGTAGCACTACTTATACGTAGATTGCTTCATAAGTTAAATGTAAATAGAGATAAAGTTAGGTTTATTTTAACTAGTGCATCTGTACCGGCGAATTCAGAAGAAACAGTAAAAGAGTTTTCATGTAACCTTACGGCACAGAATAAGTCTGAAAATAAATTTGATATAATATATGGACAACAAAAAGAAATAGAATTTAAAAATTCTATAAACTTATCAGCTTCAAAACTTTCGAGTATTGAGATTGATAAATTTAGAGGGGATGAATATCAAAAATTCGAAGCAATAAAAGGCTTTGCTAAACTTTTTAAAGTGTCGGAAATTGAAAAATGGTTAAAGTATGAAGATGCACAGAATTGGCTTTATAATTTTTTAAATAAGTTCAAACCCATGCTATCTATTATGAAGGTGTGTAGGGGACATGCAGTTTCTTATGATGAATTAGCCTCAAGAATATTTCCTGAAGATGAGGATGCAATAGCAAAAAGAGCAACTGAAACACTATTAGCAATCGCACCACTAGCTAGAAATCGAGAAAATCAAGTATTATTTCCTGCACGACTTCATATGATGTTTCGAGGACTTCAAGGTATTTATGCTTGTTCTAATCCAGATTGTCCAGAAAAAAACTCATATGATGGTTTAACATTAGGTAAAATATATTTCGGAAACAATAGAGAATTTTGTGAAAAATGTGGAAGCAAAGTATATGAGTTAATAAACGATAGACGTTGTGGAGCATTATTTTTAAAAGGTTATATGTTTCAAAGTGGAGGTGACTCCAATTTTGTATGGAATCAAATTGGAGAAGAATATGATGATTCAATGAAAGAAGTACATTTTTATTTAATCCTATATAAAGGTAAATTTAAAAAAAGCAGAGAAACCAAAGTTGGTTGGCTGAATGCTATGACTGGTAAGTTTTTTGATAATGATAAATATGCAGATCAAAAAGGTTTTATACATGTTGCTTACAATAATAAAGAACAAAAAGGTAAGCCAGGAGTCTTAACCTTTTATAACTGCCCAAAATGTGAAAAATCGTATTTAAATGTATCTGACTTTGTTACTAAAGGTAATGAATCTTTTTATAATTTAGTTTCAGAACAGCTTTATGTACAACCACCAAATATTTTTGACGCAGAATTACTTAAGAAAGTACCTAATGCAGGAAGAAAAGTATTACTCTTTTCAGATAGTAGGCAAAGAGCAGCAAGACTTGCAAAAGATCTTACTAGAGCTGCTGATGATGAAGCTGTAAGAAAAGTGATGGTTATTGCAGCAAAAAAATTGTTGAAGTGGGCTGATGAAAAGGATAAAAACCCAACTATGGATTTATTATATATGCCTTTTTTAGAAGAATCTTACAATAATAACTTACAATTGTTTTATGGAGAAGAAAAGAAAAAATTTATTGATGATATTAAAAAAATCGAGGAAAAAATTGCAAGAGCTGCTAGAAGAAATAGGAAAATAGAATATGATTCGTTAAAATCAAAATTTAACTCTACTCCCGGACTATACGATGAGCAGTTATTGAAACTTATGTGTAGTAGTTATAGATCTTTAACAGATATCGGACTTTGTTATATCAAACCATGTGATGAAGATACTATGTATGATGTTGAAGATGATTTAAAGGATGCTGGGATAGAAATGTCTTTTAAGGAGTTTGAAAATTTATTTTCAGTTTGGGCTAACATTGTAATGAAAGATAGCTATGCATTAGGTGATATGATTGAAGAGAAGGTAAGAGAAAGTGCTAGACCAAGTAGTTTTGGACGTTTTGGAATTAAAGAAGGTAGTAAAATGCCAACTTCAATTATGAAAGTTTTAGAAAGTAGACACTTTTCGAAGGAACAAATAAGAATTATTTATAATTGTTTAATAAAATATACATCGTCACCTCGTGGAGTAGAAAACAAATATTTGAATTTGAATCTTATATCGTTATACTATAATGAAAATCAAGAGTGGTATTATTGCAAAAAGTGTTCAGGGGTTTTTTCTGATACTTTATGGGGTATGTGTGCTCACTGTCGTAGTACAAATGTAGTGAAAATGACAAAAGATGATCTAAAGAGATTTGATTTTTGGAGAAAGCCAGTATTAGATGCTCTAAAAAATAATGCCAAGAGTCTTATTTCAAGTATAAATACTGAAGAACATACTGCCCAATTATCACATAAAGATCAACGACAAAAAGTGTGGTCAACGACAGAAGATTATGAAATGCGATTTCAGGATGTACATATAGATACAGAGATGCCAGTGGATATTTTAAGTTGTACTACTACTATGGAAGTTGGTATTGATATTGGATCTCTTACAGCAGTTGGATTAAGAAACATTCCACCAATGCGAGAAAATTATCAGCAGAGAGCAGGACGAGCGGGAAGACGAAGTTCTGCAATTTCTACTATAGTAACTTTTACAGATAATGGGCCACATGATAGTCACTATTTCTTAAAACCATATAAGATTATTTATGGGGATGTACGACATCCGTGGATAGATATAGAAAATAATAAATTAATAAATAGACATCTTAATATGGTTATTATAAATGAATATCTTGCTCAAATTAACAAAGGAATGGATAAATTAGATTTAAAAGAGTTTTTGGATTTGCACTATAATTTGTTTTGCGATTTTTTGAATAGTTATACTAAAAGTGAAAAAGAGTGGAAAACGTTAGTGCCAAATTATGAAAGGATGGATTTAAAAAATATAAAAAGATTGTTATATGAAGAACTAAATTTTATAAAAGTCGATTTCGAAAAAAATCCTAATAGTTATATTAATGAAAAATCTGAAACCAAGTCATTAATGGATGTGTTATATGAAAAAAGTATTTTACCAACTTATTCATTTCCCAAGAATGTAGTTGGGTTCTATATTGAAGACAAAAAAGGAATGAAAATTGAACAAAAACCTGATAGGTCACTCGATATGGCAATAAGTGAGTATGCTCCTGGTCGTATATTAGTTGTAGATAAAAAAACTTATAAGTCTGGGGGAATCTATAGTTTTCACTCAAAGTATAGATCTAATTATTATGAAAAGCCAGCAAGACCGTATTTTGAAAATGATGAGTATTTTAAGAATTTATATTATTGCAAAAATCATTCTTGTGGTTGGTTTGATATCGAAAAGCCTAAAAATGACGAATGTCCATTTTGTAAAAAGCGGTCAATAGGAGAACGATATGTTTTAAAACCTTGGGGTTTTGCACCCTTAAATGCGATTAGTATACCTGAATCGAAAGCAGAAAATGAGGTGTCATATGCAGAAGAGCCATGTTATTCTGCAACTCCAACAAAAGATGATATGCAGGAAACAGGTTGTAAAAATATTAAAAAAGCAGAACGTTCGGATCAAACATTAATTGTTCTAAACAAGGGACCGAAAGGAAAAGGATTTAATGTATGTAAAGATTGTGGAGCCGCTGTAACTGGAGAAGAGGAACTGGATAAAAGTATTAAAAATCCATATAAACACCCGCGTACTGCTAAACGATGTTACCATAATGAATTTGAAAATGTTGTGTTGGGACATAATTTTGTGACTGATATGGTTGTTTTTGAATTCACTGTTGATAGATATAAAATAAATGCAGAGTTAGGTGATTATTGGATAAATACAGCTTCCCTAACATTATCAGAAGCAATGCTTTTAGCAGCAGGTAGACTTTTAGATATTGAGTTCAATGAAATTCGTAGCGGTTATAGAATGAGATATTCAACAGATAAAGTTTTTGTTGATATTTTCTTGTTTGATAGTTTATCAAGCGGAGCAGGTTATAGCTCTGAGGTTGCCACTAGAACTTTAGATTTATTTGACGAGACAAAAAAATTATTAAGGTCTTGTAGTTGTGATTCATCTTGCCATGAATGCTTAAATCATTTTTGGAATCAACGGGTGCAAAATAAATTAGATAGACATACTGCCATTCAACTTCTTGAATGGGGCAGAAATGGTGATATTGAGAAAGAGTTTAGTTTAGAGGAGCAATTTGAAATTTTTAAACCTTTGAGAGAACTACTTGAATTAGACAAGGTGTTTGAAGTAAATTATAACAGTAATTCAATTATTGTTAAAAAGGGTGGAAGTGAAAATAGTGTTTATGTATATCCATCTATGTGGAATATAAGGAATCATATGATTCCTTATAATGCAATTGCATTGTCAGATAGATTAATTAAGAAAGCATTACCTGAAGCATATCACCAGTTAGTGGATGGATTAGCTAGAATGTAGCAGCCTGTATCTATTGGTGAGGCCAGTAAAGAAGGAGCATATCTTAAATTAAATTAGATGTACTTAATATCTGATATGAAATTATAAACTTAGAAATGAGGAGGACTATAATGGTAAATATTTTTTATAAGCAGTGTGCTATATTATCTGATCCAATGTGGTCTGATGACGAAATTGACAATATGCCTAAACCTGTTGTAAATTTATAGGGTGTTTGGTTACAAAAATTATGAAAGATTATGAATCAAAAAAGACCTAAACAGGTCTTTTTTTATATAAATTTTCATTCCTTCAAAGGAATATCACTTTAAAATACCGAATATATTGACAAACGACATTATTGCCTGTTGTCGGAGGTGAAATTAATGTGTTAAAAGATGTCATTCGGTATATTTTAAAGAAATATTCTAATGAAGATATTCAACATTTTTTCCAAAGTGTCTGGGATTCAGTAATGACTAAAGGAAATAGTCTAGAAAGAAGTATTACAGTTGATTTCAAAGAAAAGCAAATCGTTAAAATGATCTCTAAAGTTCCTTTTGTAGATTATACTACATTACAATTACCTGGAGAAAATTTCGAAACAAATTTATCTGCTTTGAGAATAATTGCAGCTCATGGATTGAATAAACAAGATCTTGGAAAGAGACTATCAAGCTCCTTAGATCCAGATAACCGGGCCAGACGTTCAGCCCAAGTCCTTCATGATTTAAAGCTCTTTTCTCTGATCAGCGATACAGGAAAATTAACTTTATATGGCGAAAAGTACATAGCTACTGATGATGAACTTTGGATTAGAAAAGGAATTATGAGAGAACCTCTAATGAGATTTTACTTAGATGTATTAATGTCCCTAAGAGGTTTTGGCAGTCGTACAGAAGTTAAAAACTCTATACTAGATATCACTAGCCTGATTATCCGCAACTCTCAAGGAACTAATTTAATTAGAGATAGCGTAGCTACGAAGAGAATGGGGTATTGAGATAATCCAGATTCGATATAATGATAAAGATTTGCAGCAAGAACTTACAAAAAGATTTAGCTCAACGAATAATTATATTGAAAAATATAAAGTAGAGAAAAAGAAAAAGGTTTTAATTCCTGATGAAATGAAAGAATATCTTTATATTTATTCAACTAATGTTCCTTATCACTATCGGATTGAATTTATTACAGTGAAGAAAAAGAAGCAATACACTAAAGCTATGGAAGAGATTCGAAGAAAGGAAAAAAAGATAGAAGAAATCTGTGAGATGTCAGATAAGGCATTTCAAAAGTATTTAAAAGAGAATTATGGAGATGAAGAAGCATTCTACGAAACCCGGCAAGGTATTAAGAGTTATAGAAAACTTCGAAACACTTTAGTGAAAGATCTTAAAAAAAGATATAATTACCAATGTCAAATTTGCAAACATTCTTTTAAGGATAGCTATGGAGTGGATTATTCAGAAGGTCATCATATCAAACCTTTTGCTCAGTTCGAAGATCACACTCCAGAAAATATTATAATTCTTTGCCCCAATCATCATCGTATTATTCATAAAATGAAACCAAAGTTTGATCGAAAAGAATTAGCCTTCAAATATGATAACGGCTATATAGAGTATTTACAACTAAAAGGACATCTTGAAAACTCTTAAAAATGCAAGAAGCCCTGCATCACATCATCATGTGTAATGCAGGGCTTTGTTTATTATATAGAAATCTTAGACTGATAATTTTCAATAGGTTCATTGAATTTGCCCACCATATTCACCTCTCATGTTAGATGAAATTATATTTGATCTAAAAATTAAAACTTAGAAGTGATGAGGATTATTTTTCCTATATATTTGGAGATTTTTTCTTTATTGCCGAAAGGCAAAATAATAATATTGTCTTATAATGCTCTATTATGGAAAAATTACTTGCTTTATCGACTTGTGACTGTTATAATGTAAATAGGCATTTTGAACCAAATTGATTAATAGATATAAATTTAAACGTGCACAAGCCTATCCATATGCATTTACTTGTTTTACAAAAAATCTTGAAATATCACAAGGTTTTAATAAAGGGGTGACTTAAATGAAAAAGATTATTTGCATTCTCTCAATTTTAGCATTACTTTCAATAAGTAGTATAACTATTTGTGCTTTAAACATTGAGTCTACAGATGAAAATACAACTATATTTTTTAGCTGTATTCCACTTCCAAATGAAGATTAAGAATTAGCCTTCGAATACGATAACGGCTATACAGAATACCTCCAACTTAAAGGACATCTTGAAAACTCTTAAAAATGCAAAAATCCCTGCATCACATCATCATGTAATGCAGGGATTTATTAATCATAAGGAAATCTTAGATTGACAATATTCTATAGGCTCATTGAACTTGTCCAATAATTTTAGCTTATCATATCCTTTGAAGTAGTTATTCTCTTTTGTAACTTCTATAAATGCATCAACTAGTCGTTCATCTAATTGAGTCCCTTTTACCCGGTTCAATTCTTTTAAGGCATTATGTACGGACATTCCTTGGCGATAGGCTCTATCACTGGTTAAAGCATCAAATGTATCTGCTACAGCGATAATTCGTGCCTCAAGGGGGATGATAATTCCTTGCATCCCTGTAGGGTAGCCTTTGCCATCTACTCGTTCATGATGGAATCGGATCATATCCTTAATCCGGCTAAATCCTTCGATGTTGTTTATAATTTTGAATCCATGATCTGGATGAGATTTGATGATTTCATATTCTTCGTCAGTTAATTTGCCTGGCTTGTTCAAAATCCGCTCTGGAACACCAATCTTTCCAATATCATGGAGCAAAGATGCCATTTGAATGGTTTCCAAATCTCGATACTGTATTTTTCTTGCAATTAATTCTGAATAAACCATCACTCGATGTGAGTGACCTCGTGTATAAGGATCCTTAACTTCGATAGCTGTAATTAGCCCTTGGATAACCTCTAAATATGTAGAATGTAATTTCTCATTTGTAGTGTAGACTTGTTGTATATGTTTTTGCATTTTTTTGCACAAATCATTAAAATAGTTTGCAAGCCTAGAAATTTCATCATCACCCTCAACCTTAACATCGTAGTTAAGATCTCGTCTGATTGCTGTTTCAACTTCTAAATATAATAGTTCAATCCTTTTAGTTAAGCGGTCAGACAACTGCTTACTTAATAATAGGAAGAAGGAAAAAAGAATAAGCATACTTAAAAGTATGTTCTTTGTAAATGTCTGCTGGAATGCCGTATATGGGTTATTATAATGAAGTATAAAATATCCAATTGTTTCTGATTCTAGAGAGATGACTGGAACAGTAATTTCTTTATCGGTAATTTTTGGGAAAAACCTAGAAGATAACTTAATTTTTAAATCTTTGTCCATGAAATTGGCTATCTCTTGATTAATAAAATATTGATCAATGGCTTGAAGAAAGACCAACGCACCATTTGGGTGAAATCGTACTGTAGATTTAACTATGGGGCTGATGCTAACCATGTAAAATTGATCATTATATTTAATTAATCCTGATTGATGTTTCATATCATTTAAAGTTTCTAAAACATAATTTGCTTGAAAAAATTCTTCAGATAAAGAAAAAGTATCTAAATCCGAGTACACAACTTCATTGTTTTGATTTAATATTATAACTGAGTCCAATTTTTCATTATTTTTTAAACGTGAAATATTAACATCAAACCAGTCTTGATCTTTAAGTGTGATTTGATCATAAAGTGCATTCCATATCCCATAATAAACAACTCTGTTCTCAAGATTTTTTTCTTTAGTGCTTAATATTTCAATAAATATTTCAGTTTGTTTTTTTATAGACAACTGATTGGATTTATTAAAATGGTTATTTAGTGGGAAATAAAATAAAAAAATAACAATAACAAATTGAAATAAAATAAAGATAGTAAACGTTTTAGTATATCTCTTTTTTATGTGCATAAGTCACCTCCAGTAAGGAGTTTAAATTTGGCAAACATATCATTTACATTAACTCTATAAGTAATCTTCGCTAAAAAAGTAATAATCCCTTGTTACTAAGAAATTTTTATCGCGAATTCTTAATTTTTTTCTTTTCAATATAAATATTACCAAATTTCAATTGAATTATACATTATCTAAAAAGTATGTCACTTGTTCTAAAGTTAAAATTTTGTTATAAATCTTGGGTAGAGGTAGAGCTATCAAATTATCATGTATAATATTTTCTCATTGTTTTCTTGTGAATTAACCAGGAACTGAAAAGTGCAGTCAACGGAATTGCAATAAACAGTCCAAGACTTCCTGCTAGTGCACGAATGATTTCACTGGCCATGAGATCAAGGTTGATTACTTTTAACAATGATTGTTGATACCCCACGAGAATCAATAATAGTGGTAAAGAACCACCAGCGTATGCTAGAATAAGGGTATTAGACATAGTTCCCATGATATCTCGGCCAACATTCATTCCAGAGTCAAATAGCTCACGGGATGTAGCAATAGGATTAGCAAGATATACTTCCTCTATAGACGAAGCTATGGACATGCCTACGTCCATTACGGCTCCCAATGCGCCAAAAAGCATTGAAGCAAAGAGAATACCCTGAAAATCTAATTCATAATCTCTGATAAATCCAAGCATCTGAGCTTCGTGTGACCCTAAACCAGTTAATAGAGCGAAACGCCCAAAGAGAAAGGCTAATATTCCAGCAAAAGTAGTGCCTCCAACTATTCCAAGGATAGCTGCCAAACTCTTTCGATTCCATCCACTGATCATTATTATCGTACAAGCTGTGATTAAAGTAGAGAGTATGATTGTGAGCCACATTGGACTATAACCTTTCAAGATAAGTGGTAACAAAACTTTCAATATAATTACTATCGTAAAAACCAGGCTGATCAAAGATTTAAAACCCTTTTTGCCGCCTACTAGAAGTAGAATAAGTACAAAAAGAATGCTTAAGATAAGTAATGGAATATCTCTTGCTACATCGTTTAGATTTGCAGCTACAAGTTCACCATTTTCTTCATCTAAAGTTAGAATCACTCGCTGACCAGGTTTAACATGAATATCATATCTGGGATTACCAGAAAAGATATTATATGCATCTACAACCTGTCCCTTATATTCCCCACTCGTAATCTCTATTTGTACTACTTGTCCAGGGAAAGAATATTCATCAGTGGGTTCAGGAATATTACGGATTATTGAAATTACCCTTCCACGCTCAATTACATCTGTGTCAACATTTTTTTCTTCAGCATTAACTATAGGTATTGGTATTACAATTAAAACAAAGATAAAAGTAAGTACTAGAATAATAGGGATTCGGGTATGCTTGTTGCTAATCTTTTTCATTAGTAATCTCCTTTCGTTTTTTATTCTATTGAGATACCTTCGTCATAATAGAGAAATATTCCTGCTAAATGTGAGTTTCAAGTTATCCTTTCTAATAACTAAAGAACCCCTGCAGAAGCTGAACTGCCCCCTGTCAAGTAGAC
>JAGMES010000210.1 GCA_023128035.1 Halanaerobiales bacterium
CACCACTTATAGAAGTGGGGGTCTTGTCTCAAAAAATAATACTTTTTAAGTGGGGTAATGGGATGAAAAATTATATTTTTGAACTTTTTAATCAGTTTTTATCAAAAGAATTAGCTGTTCTTTTAACAGCAGCCTTTCCTATTGTGGAATTAAGAGCTGCGATCCCAATGGCTATAGCCTTTGGTTTATCTCCAGGAAAAGCTTTTATACTAGGTGTAGTTGGTAATTTATTGCCCATTATTCCACTTTTGTTATTATTAGATCCAGTAACCCGTTTTTTGACCAGACATTTTCGAACTTTTGCCCGGTTCTTTGAGTGGTTACATGCTCGTACCTTAAAGAAAAGTGATAAGATTGAAAAATATGGAGCTTTAGGACTAATCATATTTACTGCTGTTCCACTCCCTACTACGGGTGCGTGGACTGCATGTGTGGCTGCTATTCTTTTTCAGATTCCTTTTAAACGTGCATTTTTTGCGATCAGTATTGGTGTTGTGATCGCAGGTGTAGTTATGACTTTAATTAGTAGTGGCATCTTTAATGGTTTCTTTTGAGCTTAACGAGTGATATTATGTTTAGCCCACAAAAAGTAGTCGCACAAGAACTTGCATACCATATAAAGTACTGAATTGACAGAGTCAGTACTTTATATGGTATGCAAGTGTGACTAAAATACTTTTTGTAGTCTAATCATATTATTATAATTCAAAAAGATTGGACAAGTATAATAAGAATGTAATATTTTTCTTTAGTAAATACTTTATATTAGAGAAATTAATTTAGGAAGGAGTTTCAGGTATGTGGAAGGTAGTTTATATTGCGCCTAATAAAGAGAAAGTTGATAGGATGAAAAATAGATTGACAGAAGAAGGGTTTTGGGTTAAAATTGAACCAATGGGTTTTAATGCAATAGATGGGTATCAATTATTAGTACCACAAGGGGAAGCAATAGAAGTAGCTGACTTCCTTTCTCAATCCTATCAATTCTAATAATTTTTTTCAGGGAGGAGAGCAATGTTTAGAGAAATTTTTGGAAATCGAAATAAACAAAAATATGTAACAGTGAACAGGGGAAGACTAGATGATGCGCATCAGCGTGAGATTAAAACAGAAGAAATCAATACTCCTAGAGAAAAAATTAAGGATCCAGATAACCTCTGGACTCGTTGTAAATCCTGTCATGAAATCATTTATAATAAAAAATTAGCAGAGAACCAGATGATCTGTCCTGTTTGTGATTATCATTTTAGAATATCAGCAAGTGAACGCCTAAAGCATCTTTTAGACGCTGATTCTTTTATTGAATTTTTTAGTGAAATCACTTCAGGGAATCCTTTGAATTTTAAGGATTATACTGAAAAATTAGAAAAAGCAAAGAAAAAAACAGGATTAAACGAAGCAGTAATTGCTGGTAGGGGAAAGATAAATGGATTTCCGATTGCTATTGGGGTGATGGATTTTTCCTTTGCAGGTGGAAGTATGGGATCTGCCGTAGGTGAAAAAATTACTTCAATAATTGAATATGGGATAGAGAATCGTTTACCATTAATTTTGATTTCTACTGCTGGTGGAGCTAGAATGCAAGAAGGAATGCTTTCTTTGATGCAGATGGCGAAGACCAGTGCTGCTTTAGCAAAATTGGCTGAAGCAGGTATGTTATATATTTCTATAATGACTGATCCAACCACTGGTGGAGTAACGGCAAGTTATGCTATGTTGGGAGATATTAATATTGCAGAACCTGGAGCATTAATAGCTTTTGCAGGCCCGCGTGTGATTAAGCAGACTATTCGTCAGGAACTACCAGATGGTTTTCAGACAGCAGAATTTTTGTTAGAACACGGTATGATCGATAGGGTTGTCAATCGTCAGCAGTTGCGTAATGAACTGACTAGGATTCTTCAAATTCACAGAGTACCAGGAGAGGTGAGCTGATGATGACTATTCTTGATTTTGAACGTCCTATTAATGAATTGGAGAAAAAGATTGAAGAGTTAAAGGACTTTATGAATGAACAAAAACTTGATTTGACGGAAGAAATTCAGCGATTCGAGATGAGATTAGAAGGGGTTAGAGATGAAATTTTTCATAATCTTCATCCCTGGCAGATCTTACAGATTGCACGTCATCCAGAAAGACCTTTAACCAGTGATTATGTTGAGATGATCTGTGATGATTTTTTGGAATTACATGGTGATCGACGTTTTGGTGATGACCAGGCAATTTTTGGAGGGATTGGACTGATAGAAGGTAATCCAGTTACCATTATTGGCCACCAAAAAGGGGCAACTACAAAAGAGAATCTTAGACGTAATTTTGGAATGGCTCATCCTGAAGGATATAGGAAAGCATTGCGGCTAATGGAACAGGCTGAAAAGTTTAAAAGGCCGATTGTTACATTTATTAATACTTCAGGAGCATATCCAGGAATTGGAGCAGAAGAAAGAGGACAAGCTGAAGCAATCGCCTATAATATGTTTAGGATGTCTCAGTTACGTGTTCCTATTCTTGCTTATGTAATAGGTGAAGGTGGTAGTGGTGGTGCTTTAGGAATTGGCGTAGGAGATAAAATAATCATGTTTGAGTATAGTTATTATTCTGTATGTTCTCCCGAAGCCTGTGCATCTATTCTTTGGAGAAATGCAGCAGAGGCAAAAGTAGCTTCTGAGGCTTTGCGTTTAACAGCACCTGATCTAATGGATTTAGGAATTATTGACGATGTTTTAAGTGAACCACTAGGTGGTGCTCATAGAAATCCAGTGCAAATTGCTAAAACCCTTAAAGAATCGATTGTTCGAGAATTGGAACAATTAAAAAGAGTTTCTGTAGAGGATTTATTGACACAAAGATATAATAAATATAGAAACCTTGGATAAATTTTAGATAATAATTTTGAGGAAGGTATACAAACTTAGTTGGAATTGAGGTGTAATTATGCGTAAAATTGGTGTTTTAACTAGTGGAGGAGATTCTCCAGGAATGAATGCAGCAGTACGTGCAGTAGTAAGGTCAGCAATTTTTCATGGCCTTGAAGTTTTAGGGGTACGCCATGGTTATTCTGGTTTAATTGCAGGAGATTTTATACCGATGGTGCGACGGTCTGTTGGGGATATTATACATCGTGGTGGAACAATTCTTCTCTCTGCAAGATCTGAGGAATTTAAAACTCCTGAAGGGCGTAAAAAGGCCTATCAGAAGATATGTGAGGCTGGAATGGATGGTCTTGTGGTTATTGGTGGTGATGGTTCTTTTCGTGGTGCACTTAAATTAGTTGAAGAGTTCAATTTTCCTGTGATTGCTGTTCCTGGAACTATTGATAATGACATTGCCTGTACTGATTATACGATTGGGTATGATACTGCAATGAATACTATTATTGATGCTATAGATAAAATTAGGGATACAGCAACCAGCCATGAGCGGACTTTTATTATTGAGACCATGGGTCGTCATGCTGGATTTTTGACATTGATGTCTGGATTGGCAGGTGGCGCAGAATCTATTTTAATTCCTGAAAGACCTTATGATCTTAATGATGTTATTGAAAAACTAAAAAGAGGTTATAATCATGGTAAACTCCATAGTATCATTTTGGTTGCTGAAGGGATTGGTAAAGAGTTTAAAACCGATCGTGATTTAAGTGAGAGTATGGCTTTTTATGTTAGTAAACGCATCCGGGAAAAAACGAATTTAGAGACTCGCGTTATTATCTTAGGGCATCTTCAGCGCGGAGGCTCTCCGACTGCTCTTGACAGAATTTTAGCAAGTCGATTGGGTGCAAAAGCTGTAGAATTATTAAAATCTGGTGAAACAGGAAAAATGGTAGGTATTGTTCAAGAGAAGGTAGAGACTGTGGATATTGAATACGCACTTAGTCAGAAAAAAGATCTTAATGACGAGATAGTTAAGTTAGCCCATATTTTATCTTTGTAACAAATTTAGAAAACTAGGAGTGATAGTATGCGAAGAACAAAAATTGTTTGTACGATTGGCCCAGCAAGTGAAAGTGTTGAACTATTAAAAGAGCTAATTAAAAGTGGTATGAATGTAGCACGTTTAAACTTTTCACATGGAAATCATGAGGAGCATGCGAAGAGAATAGTAAATATACGTCAAGCTGCTCAAGAATTAAATGGTAATATAGCAATCATGCTGGACACCAAAGGCCCTGAGATTCGAACTGGGGTTTTAAAAGATAACAAGGTAGAATTAGCTAAGGGAGATAAAATTATTCTAACTACTGAAGAGATTGAGGGAGATGCTTCCAGAGTGAGTGTAACCTATAAAGGGTTACCAGATGATCTCTCAGTAGATGATAGCATTTTAATTGATGATGGCTTGATTGAACTTCGAGTAGAGAAAATTTGTGGACAAGAAATACATACTGTGATACTAAATGGTGGAACTTTGGGTTCTAGAAAAAGTATTAACTTACCTGATGTGAAAGTTAATCTGCCTGCAGTTACTCAAAAGGATTTAGATGATTTTCAATTTGGAATTCAGCAGGGAGTAGATTTCATTGCGGCTTCCTTTGTTCGTAAAGCTTCTGATGTTTTGGAAATTCGTAAAGTATTGGAAGAAGCAAAATCTGATATTCAAATTATTTCAAAGATTGAAAATGCTGAAGGTGTAGATAATATTGATGAAATTATTGAAGTTTCAGAGGGTATCATGGTCGCACGGGGTGATTTAGGAGTTGAAATTCCAGCAGAACTGGTGCCAATTGCTCAAAAAATGATGATCCGTAAATGTAATAAGGCTGGTAAACCTGTTATTACAGCTACTCAAATGTTAGATTCTATGATCCGTAACCCACGTCCTACCCGGGCAGAAGCTAATGATGTAGCAAATGCTATATTTGATGGAACTGATGCTACAATGCTCTCTGGGGAAACAGCAGCAGGTTCTTATCCTGTAGAAGCAGTAAAAATGATGGCTCGGATTGCTGAACAAACAGAGTCTTCTTTAAGCTTCGAAGAGATGCTTACAAAATTTGAAAAACCAGAAGCAACTGTTACAGATGCTATCAGTCATTCAACCTGCAGTATAGCTTTGGATTTAGGTGCATCAGCTATTATTACTTCTACTCGAACAGGATATACTGCTCGTGAGGTTTCTAAATATCGCCCTAAAGCTCTCATTATTGCTGCAACTCCTAATCAATCTGTATTACGCAAGCTTGTATTAAACTTTGGTGTTTTTCCAATATTTGTTCCAGAAGAAAAGAATACAGATGAAATGATTGAAGCTTCTGTTGAAAGTGCTTTGAAAGAAAATTTGATTAATGAAGGTGATTTAGTTGTAATTACTGCGGGTGTTCCTGTTGGTACTCCTGGAACAACTAATTTATTGAAAATACATATTGCTGCTAAAGTATTAGTACGTGGTGTTGGTATTGGTAAATTAGCAAAAACAGGTAATGTAGTATTGGCAAATAATGCAGTAGAAGCAAATGAGAAAGTTCAAGACGGAGATATTTTGGTGGCTTATGATACTGATAGAGATTGGATGCCTGCTATTCAGAAAGCTTCTGCTATTGTCACTGAACAAGGTGGTTTAACTTCTCATGCGGCCATTGTTGGTCTTAATCTTGGAATTCCTGTGATTGTAGGAGCAGAAGATGCCCTGAACATCTTAGAAGATAGATTATTAGTAACAGTTGATTGTATTCGTGGTCAGATTTATCATGGTAAAACGCATGTTTTATAATTAATAATAAGAAGTCGAGGTCTGGAGTTAGATTTTATGCTACATCTAACTTCTGACTTCTAATTTTTCTGCATAGAATGAAAGGGAAAGTGAATGTAAGAGTGTAAAGGAGGGAGAAAATTATGTTTCTTCGTTTATTATTGATTTTTTCGGTTATTCCTTTAGTGGAATTAGCACTACTGATTAAGGTAGGAGGTTATATAGGTACCTTGTGGACAATAATTTTAGTAGCAGGAACAGGGATGATTGGGATTACTCTGGCTCGTTCACAAGGATTTCAATTAATTGGGGAGATTAAATCAACCCTTAATCAAGGACAAATTCCTGCAGATCATCTTATACAAGGATTATTAATTCTAATTGGAGCTGTTATGCTTTTAACTCCAGGTTTGTTAACTGATACTTCAGGATTTATTTTAATTATTCCAATAACGCGTAAATTTGTTACTAGGTATGTTAAAAAACGTGTTCAAAAATGGATCAATAAGGGTAAATTTAATGTAAGTTATAGTGAATTCGTGTCTCGTCAAAATCCAAATACAGATTCCACAAATTCTAAAAAAGACGCTAATGACTCAATTGATGTAAATTTTGAGGATATAGAGTGAGTTTAAGAAATTAAAGTTTTTATTTCTCTGGCATTGAGTTTATGAAGGGTAAATTCATAACCCAATGTTTCAATTAAAACATTTTGATGTATAAAATGAGCATCCATTGTATCAAATCCTAATTTAAAAGGAATATTTAAACAGTCAGTAACTTTCCCATTATGAGTATGACTTCCAATTATTACCATTATTCCAATTTTATTTTTTCCTTCTATACCAAGATTGCGAGAAAGAGATTTATTATGTAGCGGACGAATTTTCAAATCTTTTACATGTGCATTAAATTTGGAAATAAGAAGCCCGTCCTTTTTTACTTCAATTTCTATCCATTCTCCTTGAAATAGATGATGTAACTGTTCAAAAATTTCATCAAAAGTTTTTGCAATATTCATCCTGTAACCTCCTTATAGTTTAATAGTCTCTC
>JAGMES010000211.1 GCA_023128035.1 Halanaerobiales bacterium
CCCCCACTTCTATAAGTGGGGGTCTTAACTCAAAAGATAAAAAAGTGAGGGATTTTTTTATGAATATAATTCGTATTTCAACTAAAAATATCAAATTAGATCAATTTTTGAAATGGGCTAACATTGTTCAATCTGGAGGAGAAGCAAAACTAATAATTCGTGAAGGAATTGTTATGGTTAATGGCGAATTAGAAATAAGAAGAGGTCGAAATTTAGTTCCTGGAGACGTAATAGAAGTAGAAGGGCAAGGGAAGTTTAAAATTACTCAGGACTAAAGTTGGTGATTAATTTTGTATGTAGAAAGATTATATTTAAAAAATTATCGTAATATCGCTGAAGTAGATTTGTCTTTTAACCCGTCGTTGAACTTAATGATTGGTTCTAATGCTCAGGGGAAAACAAATATTTTAGAGTCAATTTATCTTTTAGGAACAGGTTCTTCTCATCGTACAAATAGAAGTCAAGATATTATCAGTTGGGAAAAAGATTATTTTTTTATTAAATCTAGTATTAAAAAACGACAGCGTGAAATGAGCATTAGCTATGGTTTTAATGGTTCTAAAAAAGATATCAAAATTGATAATAACCCCATTCAGCGAATTAGTGACTTGATGGGGTATGTCAATGTTGTAATCTTTTCACCAGAAGATTTACAGATGGTAAAAGGTAGTCCATCTTTTCGTCGTCATTTTTTAAATTTGGAAATTTCACAAGTTAATCCTTATTATTATCATAATTTACAAAAATATAATCAAGTTCTTCAACAGCGTAATCTTCTTCTGAAAGAAATTCGAAAAAATAAAAGCAAGCGTGATTTACTTTTTATTTGGAATCAGCAATTAGTTGACCTAGGAAGTCGATTGATAAAAAAACGACTTGAAGTGATTGGAAAACTTGATATTTTGGCTAGGTTAATACATCGTAAAATAACAGGTGGAAGAGAAAATTTAATTATTGGTTATGATTCTACTTTGGGTAAGGTTACCAATGAAATGACCCATGAAGAGATTCAGGAGATGTTTGAAACAAGGTTAATCAAAGAACAAGAAAACGAAATTCTTCGTGGGGTTACATTAGTTGGCCCTCAACGAGATGATCTTGATTTATTAGTAAATAATATTAATATACGAAAATTTGGTTCACAGGGGCAACAAAGAACAACTGCGCTAGCTTTAAAGATTGCGGAGTTAGAGTTTATGAAATCAGAGATGGGTGAATACCCTATTTTATTGTTGGATGATGTTTTTTCAGAATTAGATTTATCCCGAAAGAAACATCTTTTAGGAGTTATACGTGATAGAATTCAAACTTTTATTACAAGTACAGACTTAGATGTTATACAGGAGATTCAGGGTAAATATAATTTGTTTTATATTCAAAATGGTCAGGTTATAGAAAAAAAGGAGAGTGAATAATTTTGTTTTTACATATCGGAAATGGTGTTTTAATTCCAACGAAAGAAGTAGTGATGATTGCTGATTATGCGACTACTAGATTATCAAAAGACACCAAAAATTTTTTGGAAGTTGCTAATGAAGAAGGATTTATAAGAGATGATGCTTTTAGAGATATTTCAGATGGATCACCAAAATCTTTTATAATTACTAATGAAACAATTTATCTATCATTAATCTCTTCTAGTACTCTGGCCAAAAGAGTTAATATTTTTTAGTTTTTTTATTAAAAAGCTGTGAAGCAGATTATTTAGTAACCGTGATCATATCACGGTTTCATCAGTTTAAAGAACGGGGGATATTTTAATGATTGGAAATAAAGCTCCAAATCAATATGATGCTGACCAGATACAAGTTTTAGAAGGACTTGAAGCTGTTCGTAAAAGACCAAGTATGTATATTGGAACTACTAGTTCTAAAGGATTACATCATTTGGTATACGAAATTATGGATAATAGTATAGATGAGGCTTTGGCAGGGGTTTGTGATATTATTAAAATTACCCTTAATCGCGATAATTCTGTAACTGTTGAAGATAATGGACGCGGTATTCCAGTAGATATTCATCCGACAATGAAAAAACCAGCTTTAGAAGTAGTTATGACTATTCTTCATGCGGGTGGAAAATTCGGTGGAGATAGTGGTTACAAAGTTTCAGGTGGTTTGCATGGAGTTGGAGTTTCTGTTGTAAATGCTCTTTCTGAATGGTGTGAAGTTAGAGTTAAACGAAATGATAAGGTTTATTATCAAAAATATGAACGTGGTGTTCCTGTTTCGGATGTTCAAATCATTGGTGAATCAGATACTAATGGAACTATTACGACTTTTTTACCTGATGAATTGATTTTTGACGAAGTTGGTTTTAAATTTAAGACTTTAAGTCAACGTTTTAGAGAATTAGCCTTTTTAAATCGTGGTGTAAAGATTGTATTAATTGATGATAGAGAAGATGAATATAAAGAAGAGATTTATCAATATGAAGGTGGAATTATCTCATTTGTTGAGTATTTAAATAAAAACAAAGATGCTTTACATAAACCAATTTATGTTGAAAAAGAAGAAAAATATACAAGTGTTGAAGTTGCAATTCAATATAATGGTGCTTATCAAGAGACTATCTTTACTTTTGCTAATAATATTAACACTCATGAAGGTGGAACACATTTAATTGGATTTAAAAGTGCATTAACAAGAGCTATAAACGACTATGTTAAAAAAAATAATCTAATCAAATCTAGTGATGAAAGCTTTTCTGGTGAAGATATCAGAGAAGGAATTACTGCAGTAATAAGCGTAAAATTAATGGATCCTCAATTTGAAGGTCAAACAAAAACAAAATTAGGAAATAGCGAAATTCGTGGAATTGTTGATTCTGCTCTTTTTGAAGGGTTAAGTACTTTTTTTGAAGAAAATCCGAAAACCGCAAAACAAATTGTAGAAAAAGCCTCAAATGCTGCTCGAGCACGGGTAGCTGCTAAGAAAGCACGTGAACTAACCAGAAGAAAAAGTGCTTTATTTGCTTCTTCTTTACCTGGAAAACTTGCTGACTGTTCTAGTAAAGATCCAAAGGAATCTGAAATATATATTGTGGAAGGGGATTCGGCGGGGGGATCTGCAAAACAAGGTCGTGATCGTCGTTTTCAAGCTATTTTACCTCTCAAGGGTAAAATTTTGAATGTAGAAAAGGCAAGGTTGAGTAAAATTTTGAGTAGTAATGAGATTCGAGCTCTTATTACTGCTTTAGGTACAGGAATTGGTGATGAGTTTGATATTTCTAAAGCACGTTATAATAAAATTATCATTATGACAGATGCTGATGTCGATGGTTCACATATTCGGACATTAATTTTAACATTTTTCTATCGTTATATGCATGATTTGATTGAAAAAGGTTATATATATATTGCTCAGCCACCTTTATATAAAATACAAAAAGGAAAAAAAATATATTATGCCTACAGTGATCGTGATTTAAGTAAAATTTACGAAGAGATAGGTAAAGAGAATATATCTCTTCAACGTTACAAAGGTCTTGGAGAGATGAATCCAGGTCAACTTTGGGATACAACAATGGATCCAGAACATCGTACTGTTTTGAAAGTTCAGATTGAAGATGCTTTAGAAGCTGATAATATTTTTACAACTTTAATGGGTGATAAAGTTGAGCCAAGAAGAGAATTTATTCAAAATCATGCAAAAGATGTGAAAAATCTAGATATTTAAAAAAATTATAATAGCTTAGCTATTTAAAGATATTTTTAGAAGGAAAACCCTCTATATTATTGGTGGAGGTGACAGAGAATTTGAAAGGCAGGTAAAGTCTATGGCTAAAGAAGAATTATTTGATTCCAATGTTAAGCTGGTGGATATAGAAGATCAGATGAAAAATGCATATTTAGATTATGCGATGAGCGTAATTGTTGGTCGGGCGTTACCTGATGTGCGTGATGGTTTGAAACCTGTACATCGTAGAATTTTATATGCAATGTATGACTTAGGAATGTATCCTAACAAATCATTCAAAAAATCTGCGAGAATCGTCGGGGAAGTTTTAGGTAAGTATCATCCACATGGGGATACTGCTGTATATGATACAATGGTTAGAATGGCTCAAAGTTTTTCTTATCGTTATCCACTTATTGATGGACATGGAAATTTTGGTTCAATTGATGGCGATGCTGCAGCTGCAATGCGTTATACAGAGGCAAGGATGTCGCATATAACAATGGAATTACTATCAGATATCAACAAAAATACGGTTGATTTTCGACTTAACTTTGATGAATCTCTAGAAGAGCCAATTGTTTTACCTTCTAGATTACCAAATTTATTGATTAATGGTTCTTCAGGTATAGCAGTAGGTATGGCAACTAACATTCCACCCCATAATATAGGTGAAGTTATAGATGGAACGATCATGCTTATAGATAATCCTGATACCAGCATTAGTCAATTGATGCAAGTGATTACAGGACCTGATTTTCCAACTGGTGGAATGATTATGGGTCGATCTCGGATTAAGCAAGCTTACAAAACCGGACGTGGTCGATTAAAAGTACGTGCTAAAACAAATATTGAGGAAATGGGGAACGGTAAACATAGAATTATTGTTACTGAAATCCCATATCAGGTTAATAAAGCGAAAGTGATTGAGAAGATTGCTGAATTGGTTCGCGAAGGTAAGATTAATGGAATTACTGATTTACGAGATGAATCAGATCGTGAAGGTATGCGGATGGTAATTGAACTAAAAAAGGATGTTGTACCTAAGGTTATTTTAAATCAATTATTTAAACATACTCGATTACAGGTTACTTTTGGTGTAATTAATTTAGTTTTGGTTAATAATGAACCTAAAGTTTTAAATTTAAAAGAGTTACTTCAGCAATATATCCTCCATCAAAAAGAAGTAGTGACTCGAAGAACTCAATTTGATTTAGATAAAGCTGAAGCAAGAGCTCATATTCTTGAAGGTTTACAGATTGCTTTGGCTAATATTGACGAGATTATCAAAATTATTCGAGGTTCTGAAGATGGCGAGACGGCAAAAGGACGTTTGCTTGAAAGGTTTAAGATGACTGAAAGACAGGCTCAAGCGATTTTGGATATGCGTCTTCAACGCCTCACTGGTTTAGAACAAGAGAAAATCGAGATTGAGTATAATGATCTTTTACAAAAAATTTCTTACTATAAAGATATTTTAGAAAACGAATTTAAATTATTTGGAATTATTAAAGAAGAATTAACTCATTTACGTGAAAAATATCTTGATGAACGGAGAACTGAAATTGTAGAAGACTATTCTTCTCTAGATATAGAAGATTTAATTCCTCAAAAAGATTCAGTTTTAACTCTGACTAATCAAGGCTATATTAAACGAGTTCCATTAGATATTTATCGTAATCAACGTCGAGGCGGACGTGGTATTACAGGTATGAATACCAAAGAGGAGGATTTTGTAGAAACTCTTTTAATGGCTACAACACATGATTACTTCTTATTTTTAACAAATAAGGGTTTGGTCTATAGGTTAAAAGGGTATCAGATTCCTGAATCTTCACGGCAATCTCGAGGAACTGCTATTGTAAATCTATTGGAATTAAAGTCAGATGAACGTGTAACAGCGATTATTCCAATTAGAGAATTTACTGATAACAAATATTTAATAATAGTAACTAAATACGGAATAATCAAAAAGACTCCTCTTATTGATTATGAGTCAAAATATACTAGCTTGATTGGTGTTATATTGCGCGAAGGTGATGAATTGATCTCAGTTTGTTTATCTGAAAAGAATCAGGATATTATTGTAGGTACTGCTAACGGAAAAGCGATTCGATTTAGTGAAACAGATGTACGAACAATGGGACGTTCAGCTCAAGGAGTGAAAGCTATAACATTAGATTCTAATGATTATGTAGTTGGTATGGGTATTATTACTGAGGAGAGTAGAATCCTGGCAGTGACTAACAAAGGATATGGTAAACTGACTCCTGTAAAAGAGTATCGCCCCCAAATTCGTGGAGGAAAAGGGTTAATTACCATGCATTTAACTGAAAAGAACGGTCATCTGGTTACTCTTCGGGTGATAGATAGAGAAGAAGAGATTATGATGATATCCACAGGTGGAATTATGATTCGAATTCTAGTTGAAGAGATTTCAATTCTTGGACGGAATACATTAGGTGTTAGGATTATGCGTTTGGATAAGGAAGATGAAGTGGTTTCTGTAGCCTTAGTTGACTCTAAAGAACCAGAAGACATTGTAGACGATGATGATGGAGAAGTTGATGACCTTGATTTTGTAGACCAAGATTATGATGATAATGTGGAAGATTAATAAAAAAAGAAAACCTGTGGATAATATTTTCTTATCCACAGGTTTTCCACAACTGTGAATAACTTTCGGAAGAAGATTGGGTTTTTACTGAAATTAGTGAAAAATAATAGTTGTATTCCGCTTATAGAAGGTAGGTAACTTTAGCATTTCGAAAATATTATTAAACTATTGACATTAGTAAGATGATCTGTTAAAATGATAAAAGTCGCTTTTAAAGCTATGAATTTTCCTGTTCTGCCCTGTAAGTTTTGAGACTGCTGGATGGATAGAGATGTTCAATGCCGTTTTAAAATGATGTATTTAAAAGTGTACATGTCTAAATAAAAAATTTAAAATCAAAAAAACATCTTGACAATATTGAGAAAAGATGTTAAGATATGTGAGGTCGCGACAATAAGCGATAAAGAAATGACCTTTGAAAAGTGAACAGC
>JAGMES010000212.1 GCA_023128035.1 Halanaerobiales bacterium
TCGGTGAAAAGTTCAATAGAGAGAAAATTTTATTATATTTTAGCAGAAAAATATGATGAAACTGAGAAATTAGTTTCAGGGGATTATTACTATATTGATAAAGATGGAAAGCTTACAGGAACAAAAACGAAAGATGTAGAAGCTAATAAAGTGGTCAGGACTGTTTTCTATGAATACAACAAGAATAACGAAAGGACAAAGTTATCTGTTTATTATGGAAATATTGATAAGTTTGCCCACGATCCTCTATATCAAAATGCATTGACAAAAGATTCAAAGTGGCTACTTTCAGAAGAAATATGGACATATGATACTCAAGGAAATGTTATCTATTACAAAGATCCTGAAGGCTATGAAACAATGACTACATATGTTAATAGTCCCTTTGAGATTAATGAACCTTCCAAAAATGATTTTTATCAAGCTGGAAAAGAGTTAAATAGAACTTCTGAGTTTTATAATAATAGTGTAATGACCAATACTTCTATTTATAATCTTCCAGTTGGTCAGTTACAAGTTCGCAAGTATCTGGATAATGGTAATTTTGAAGCATCAGAAACATATTTTTTATATAATAATCTTGGAAATATAAAAGAGAGTAAAACATTAATGAAGGATGAGTTTAATAATGATATTTGGGTAAAAACAAAATATCTGGATTACGATCAGTTTGGTAATTGTCAAAAAGAAGTTATTGATGCAGAAAGTATAGAGCCAATCGAAATAACTTATAAATATGATTCAAATTATAATTCATATTTAACAGAAAAAACACAGTTTATTTCTAAAAACATAGTAGATGATAATGGAAATCTAGCATCTCCTAAATATGTTACTACAAAATATGATTATGATTATTTAACTGGAATCAAACTCAAATCATTGATCCACGTGGCAGAACAGTAGAGTATGAATATGATGATTTAGGAAGATTAACTAAAGTTATTTATCCTAAGACCAATCCAGTGGAAGAAGCAACCTTTGAAGAAGTAGTTTATGATGATAATAATAATTTGGTTAAGATTTATGATGGTGAGCGAAAAAGCTTAGTTAAGCAATATTTTGATGGCCTTGGTAGAGTTACTAAGGTGAAGAGATATTTAGATTTAGCTGGATTAATAAATCTAAGTAGTGAGATAAGCTATAAGTATAATTGGCAGGATAAGGTTAAAAGTTCAATTGACGAAAATGGCAAAGAGACTAAATATGAGTATGATATGTTTGGTCGTCAGATCAATGTTTCAACGGTTGAAGGCGATATTGAGACAGTTTTATATACCGTTCAATATTTTGATGATGAGAAAAAGGCTGTTACTACAAATCAAAAAAATATTGAGCAAACCACAATTACTGATCAAAGAGGACAGGTTGTCGAGAGAATATTAGAAAATCAAGGTGAAGAATTAACCTATTATAGTGAGTATGATGGTTATGGAAATGTTGTTAAAACAGTAGATGCTAAAGGCTAGCAAATGGGTTATGTCTATGATAATCTAGGTCAGTTGATTCAGATAAAATATCCTGATCTATCTGGACAAATCTACGATGTAGGTTATTCTCCAAATCTGACTGTATTCAACTATTATGATAGCAAAGGAAGCTTAAAAAGAACAATAGATAGAAAAGGGCAAACGATAAATTGCAAATATAATGAGTATAATCAGTTAATTAAGACAGACCTGCCAGTTTCTGAAGATATTGATTATTACTACAATGAGCTTGGCCAGTTAATTAAAGTAAAACAGGGTAATAAGTTTGAGAAGTTCTATACATATGATGCTCGTGGAAGATTAACGAAAGAAAAATTAACCGTTGATCCATCATTGGGTACAGAAAAAGAATATGTAACAGAATATGATTACAATAAAAATAATGCTCTAACTGGGATGGTATATCCAGATGCTGCTGGAACTTTAAGCTATGGTTATAATACTTTAAATCAGATTAATCATGTTACTTGGAAAGGTAGTGATCTGGTTAAATCAGTTGAGTATGCAAACACAGGTCATCTTGAAAAACTAACTTATGGAAATGGTGTTGAAGGTGAGTTTAATTATGATTATGTAAATGGTCAGTACGTTCCGAATAATATTGCTTATATGCAAGGAACTAAACAATTGGGAGTTTATGATTACAGATATGATAAATTGGGGAACATTATCAGAGCTAATAATCATCAGTATGAATATGATGATTTAAATCAACTAACAGGATGGAAATTCTTACAGGAAAATGATAAAGTTTTATTAGGAGAAGAAGTGATCTGGGATAAAGAGATGACAGATGGTCAAAATCTAAGCCTTGATAAGACTAATGTTATGGAAAATCAATTACAATTAGATTTTAAAGATGATCAGAATATTGTTCATGTAGGTGACCTGTTGGATTCAGATGAAGTAACTTCATCATCTTCATTAAAAATTAATTCTGTGCATGGTTATGAATTATATCGAAATCCTTGGGAACATAATGAGTCATTTACAAGTTCAAATAATCTTAATTTATCTATAACTAAAGCTAAGATAGATTATTCTTTAGGTACTGTAAAGTTACCAGCTATAAATGTTTTTGAAAGCATATATGATAACCAGACAGAGTATAAGTTACCAGCATCGATAATTAATGATGTTGTTGGGTCAATTAGTCCTGTAACCACCTTTAGTGGTTATGATTATCGTTTACTTGATGATTTACCACCGTCTGTTGATGATAGTAAGTGGCATCCAGTGTCATCTTCTGTATATATTAGCCCAGATAATGTTTTCAATGTTAAAGATATAGAGTTGAAGGTAAAATCGTTTTTAAATCATGATGAATTTGACCCTTCAAAAGAATGGAAATTGTGGCTTAAGCTAGAGATTAATGATGTATATGTAGGAATGCAATCTTTTTCACTATCCAATACTTCGTCAAAAACAATATGGCAATTAGACAATTATAATTCGGGACTAAATATAACAAAAATTTTGAATGTTGATTTATCTGATTATGGTTTAGTTAATTCATTAAGTGGCTTGCGGGTGAAGATGTATTGGCTAGTAAACAAATGGAGTTTTAGATTTACTACAATCTCAGGAGAAATAAAAGCTTGGACTGTAACAGCAAATGGAAAAAATATTTATTCAGCAAACCAGGAAAAATACAAATCTTATCAACTGCCAGCGTTAAGTACTGGTATAAGATATAAATTAGAGACAAATCAAGTTATACCATCTGGTACCAGTGTACGTTATGAACTATGGAACAGTTCTAGTAAAAAAAGCACATTATCTAATGGTGATATTTTTACTGTACCGACGAGTGGAACATATTATATTCGGGCATATATTAAGTCAACTAATTCTAATTATACACCGATAGTGAAGAAAGTTAAAGTTAGCAAAGAAAGATTTGATTCCTATGCTAGTTCTGCTGCCGTTCAATCGAAAACATTTACTTTACCAGAATATAGTAAGCAAATTGAGCTGAAGTACAGTCATGCTTTGCCTTCAGGAACTAGAATTGATTATTTGGTGAGTAATAATGGTGGTAGTACTTGGAAGACGGTAGTTTATAATTCAACCTTAGAAAAATACGTAGCTGATTTTACGAATGCTGGCAATAAAGTTATTGTCAAAGCAATCTTATACCCTGATTCTGGAAAACAAAATACTCCAACACTTTCAAATCTATGGGTAAATGCTCTGGACTTACAAAAATACAGGTCATCTGGAAGTCTGAATACAAGAAGTATTAGTATTTCTGAACCAACAAATAAGCTAATTTTAGAATTACATTGTAATAAAAATGGTGGCTCAATAGATGTATCAATTGATGTTAATGGAGAATCAATAGCAGGTATTCCAACTACTTCTACTGAATTGCTTTACGATTATTCGAAGGTTGATGATATAAACTATACTTTAGGTGATGGTAGTTCTTTACAGAATGACCTTGCTGAAGAGAGAATAACATTAAAGGATGGGTTATCGGGTAAGAACCTTCAGTCTTACTACTATTATTTTGATATACCAGAAGATTTGTCTTCTTTAAACACTAAACTGACAATAAAGTTAAATGCCAGTGCTGATCGTTTATCTACTCCATATGTATATAGTTATGTATTGTTGTATAACTGGTTTAGCTACAATAGTACAGGAACGTTTAATACTGAAAATAATCTGACTTTAAGCAATGAGAGGCTTTTCAAAAAGATGAGATTGGATGTAGTAGGTCAAAATCCATCTAATACAACAGCAAATTATATGGCATATGATTTTGGTAGTGGTCAAACAAAACCATTAATGTCAGGTGAAACTGCACAACTGGGATTAGATATCAATAAACTTAAGATTCAAGGAGAGTTTACCACTTCAAATAAGAGACAGACTCCAAAGATCAGCAGGATGACTGTAACTGCTATTGGAGAGACTCCTCTGGTGAATGATATAGAGTTTCTTGATGATGTGGATTATATTAAAAAGCCTCTTGATACGATGTCTTTTTCAACAGATAGAGTGGTAGGAGATACATCACTGATGTTGGATCATAGAACTTTTCCTTATAATGAGTATGAAACAAATAGAAATCATGTATTTGATTCGACTAAACTTCCAATTATTCAGGTATGGGTGAAACCATTAACGGAGAATTCAGAAATTGCTTTTGCCACATGGGATGAAGTAGAAGGAAGAAGTGAAAGCTTTTGCAATGATTTTGATGGAGATAGTAAGTTTGAAGTTGGAGAGGATTTAATCGCAAATCAATGGAATTTAGTTCTGTTGGATTTACGTAATACAAACGGTGGCGGAATAGCAAAAGATGCAAAAGGCTTGTATTTTATTGTGGATAAATTGGGTACCCAAGTTCTAGTAGATGGAGTTAGTTCATTACCGCTAAATCAGGTAAGTTATGATTATGACAAAGCAGGAAATAGAAGTGAATATATCGGGAATGGTTTAGCTAGTACTTATGAATATGAGTTTGGTTCAAATAGGTTAAAACGAAGATATAATCAGTTTGAGGATATTTACTATACTTACGATTACAATGGCAACTTGATCCGCCAAGAAGTAACAAGGTTTGGTGATTATTACTACTTTGATTATGTCTATAATGAGCTGAATCAGTTGGTTGCGATTAAGAAAAATGGTAGTTTGATAGCTGAATATCGCTATGATCATGGTGGGTTAAGGTATAAGAAGGTTGATAATGTAACGAATAAAACCACGATTTATGTTTATGGTACAGGATATGAGCCAATCTATGAAGAAATATATAGTAATTCCAATTTAAGCAGTCCACTGAGTAAGGTAAGTTATCTTAATATGGGCGGTAAGAGGATAGCTCGTGCTGAAGGTAATGCTAAATGGTACTATTTCACAGATCATCTTGGAAGTACAAGGATAGTGATGGATGAGAGTGGAAATTGTACGTATAGCGAGTATAAACCTTTTGGTAGTGATTTTGTAAGCAGTGATGAGAGATATAAGTTTACTGGTAAAGAAGATGATGGAGTAACGGGATTGCATTATTTTAATGCAAGGTATTATGATCCTGCGGTTGGAAGGTTTATTAGTGAGGATCCTGTAAAGGATGGGGCGAATTGGTATGGATATTGTAGTAATTGTCCCTTAACTTATAAAGATCGAAATGGACTTCAACCAACTAGACATCAAGCAGGTACTGTTGCGGAATTTAAAGAGGTAATGGATAATAGTACAAGTAAGATAGGGTTGACTATTGGAAAAGATGCTGAGGAAGCATTATTACGCTTGGGTAAGACTGGTGGTTTTATGGGGTTAAAGCCATTAACTACTCCTTATTTTAATCAGAAGAAAGGACGGTATATTTATACATTTAAAAAAGGATGGATAGATATGGTTCATTTTCTTTTTTATGCAGGTAGAGCATATACTCATAAATTGCAAGGTGATAAAAATCCAATTGGAGAAGCAATGCAAGAAGGTTATAGACAGGAGACATTAGATATTTTTAGATCTAATTGGAGTGCATATAGTTATGAAGATTTGCCAACCGATTTGATGGGAGCTACTTTTGCAGTTGGATATTTTGATGTAACTAGTGGATTAAGCTTATCTGAACAGATTGCGAATTTTTTAAATGGTTTTGGTGCTACATTACCTTTGGAATCACCAAATTGGGCAGATATACCTGAAAAAGATTCTAAAGATGATCCTTTGGCCTGTAGTTATACAACCAAACCGATGTTTACAAAATAATATTAAGGGGGAAGAAATGAAAACGGTTAAAGATATTAAAAAACTATCATTTATAATATTGATATGTTTGGCGATTTATATTTTCTTTCAATGTACCTATATATTTGAATATCAAGAAGCAAAAAAAATAATAAATCATGTAGAAAATTTTCATTCAAGTGTTGGAAGGTATCCAAATTCTTTAGAAGAGATAGGAATTAAAGAGTCAGAAGATAATACTGTATATTATGAAAAAGTATCTGAAGATCATTATATTATTTGGTTTGGAACAACTGTAGGAGAGTCTCGTGTATATGATTCAAAAAGAAAAACATGGGAATAGTGATTAGTCGGAATAAATATAAAAGATCCTAATCTTCTGAGAGACCACTTTAAAACACTGGTAGTTAATGTATTAAAAAAACAAGTCATTGACTAAAAAATGGCTTGTTTTTTTGTAACTATTCAGTTGCTAACTAAAAAGTAAAGCTTTTGA
>JAGMES010000213.1 GCA_023128035.1 Halanaerobiales bacterium
AAATTGATAATCCTGATTTTCATACACCTTTAGAGCATTTTCTTTTACTTCATTTAAAAATGCTATGAAAGTTTTATCTCCTGCAGGACGATTTCTCATTGCTAAAGTATTGATAAATATACCTATGATCTGCTCTAACTCTACATCTGATCTACCTGCGATCGGAGAACCTACAATTATATCTTCTTGCTGAGTATATTTTGATAATAAAATATTATAAGCAGAAAGCAGTACCATATAAATAGTCGCACCATTTTGTGATGCCAATTCATTTAACCTACTTTGTAAATCTCCATCAATCTCAAAATAAATCCGGTCTCCTACAAAACTTAACTCTCTTGGTCTAGGAGCATCTGTAGGCATATTCAAAATAGGTATCTCATCTTCAAAAACATCTAACCAATATTCCTCTTGTTTTTTGATCTCCTCAGATTGGAAAAGTTTATTTTGCCATACTGTAAAATCTTTGTATTGGATTCTAAGCTCAGATAAGTGATTCCCTTGATACAAACTAATCAGATCATTAATTAAAGTTCCCATCGAAACACCATCTGAAATAATATGATGCATGTCATACATAAATAGATACCTGTCTTCTCTTTTCACAACTTTTACTCTCAGTAATGGTGCATTAGCTAAATCAAATGGCTTAATAAACTCTTCAACAAGCTCTTTTACCTCTTTTGACGAATCCTCAAAATATTGAACATTAAATTCTACATTCTGCTTTACAACTTGAACTATCTCACCATCAATAGATTGAAAAGAAGTACGTAAAGATTCATGTCTTTGAATTAATCTTTCAAAAGCTATCTTTAATCGTTCTAATTCTAATTTACCTTCAATAAGCATAACTCCAGGAACATTATAGCTTGTACTATTAAGTTCAAATTGATTTAAGATATAAAGTCTCTTCTGTGCTGAAGATATTGGATAATACTCACTCTCGATTATTGGCTCTATTGAGGTATAGATATTTTTTTCAGCTTTTTGAATATATTCAGCTAGTTCTTTGATCGTTGGAGTTTTAAAAATTTCTCGCAATGGAAGCTCAACGTTCAGTTCTTTAAATACTTTTGAAACTAAGGAGGTTGCTTTTAAAGAATGTCCACCTATTTCAAAGAAATTATCCATTATCGAAACTCTTTCAATTCCTAAGATTTCAGTCCAAATAACTGCTAACTTTTCTTCTATAGGATTAGTTGGTTTTATAAATTCACTTGTACTTATAATATCTCGATCAGGTTTTGGTAACGCTTTACGATCAATTTTTCCATTAGAATTTAAAGGTAACCGATCTAAAGTGATAAAGTATCCAGGAACCATATATTCTGGCAAAGTAGTGAATAGATATTCTCTGATCTTAGATATATCAATATCTTCTTCAGTAGCAATATATGCACAAAGATATTTACTGCCATCATTATCTTCAAAATCTATTACAACAGATTCCTTTACCTTATCATGTTCAACTAGTTTACTCTCAATCTCACCTAATTCAATTCTAAATCCTCTGATTTTAACCTGATGATCAATACGTCCAAAGAATTCAATCACACCATCTTCTGTCCAACGACCCAAATCACCTGTTTTGTAGAGTCTAACACCTTTCTCGTCAATAAATGGATCTTCCATGAAAACTTTTTCTGTCTTTATGGGATCATTCAAATATCCTCGTCCCACGCCAATACCTGATACCAAAATCTCTCCGCGAACGCCAATCGGTACTAGTTTCATATTCTTATCAACAATGTAAATATTAAAATTTTGCACTGGCTTACCAATTGGAACCCGTTCATACTCTGAAGTTTTATCCATAAAATGATGGGTGATATCGTCAGAGGCCTCAGTTGGTCCATAAGCATTTACCATTGTAATATTAGGATAATAATCAAACCAACGTTCTACAAGATTTGGCTTAACTGCCTCACCTGTAACTAGAAGATATTCTAAGCTATTCAATTCACAGAACTTCAACTCAACAAAATCTAGTAAAGCTGCTAAAAATGATGGTACTACTTCTAAAATCGTTACTTTATCTTTGACAATCTGATCAATAAATATTTCTGGATTCATCGCCACTTCATTTGGATAAATTACCGTTCTACCACCAACTACTAGCCCCACAAAAAATTGCCATACAGAGATATCAAAGCAATGAGATGAATTCTGTGCAACAATACTCTCATTTCCTACCTTAATATCGTTGATTTTTGCATGAATATGATTCATCATTCCGATATGTTCGACCATTGCTCCTTTTGGTTTCCCAGTTGAACCAGATGTATAAATAACATAACTTAAACTATTCATATCTATCTTCTGATTCAGATTATCTACATTTTGCTGACGAATTTCATTTTCCATAATGTCTAACTCAATTATTGCACCAATATATTTATTCTTAATCTCTGTATCAATAAATTGAGATTCTGTAAGTACTGCTACTGTCTCTGAATCACTTAAGATTCCTGTTATTCTTGACATTGGATAATTAGGATCAATTGGAATATATCCTCCTCCTGCTTTCCAAATAGCAAGAATACTCTCTACCATTAATGGAGAACGGTCTAACAAAATACCGACAAGTTGGTCTGATTGCAAACCTTTAGCTTGTAAAATTCTAGCTAATTGATTTGCATTTTGATTAAGTTCCAGGTAAGTTACTTCTCTATTAATATATTTAAGTGCTACTTTATCTGGGTTTTTCTCTGCCTCTTTTTCAATCAACTGATACATTGTTCGATCATTACAGAACTCAGTTTTCGTATCGTTAAACTCATATAATATCTGCCTTCTTTCTTCATCAGTGATCATCTCTACATCTTTTATTTTTATATCTGTGTTTTGAACTACTTGTCGAAGAATATTTTTATAATGTTTTGCCATTCGTTCAATCGTTTCACGTTTATATAAGTTTACGCTATATGCTATATCAAATAAAAGCCCATTTTTTGTTTCAAAAGCATTCATTTCTAGATCAAATTTTGCAGCAGTACTTTCAACTTTTACAGGAGTAAATTTTAAATCAGATTCAACCCTCCCTGTATTATTAGCAATGTTTTGAAGAGCAAACATCGTATCAAACAATGGATTACGGCTCAAATCCCTGTCCAGTTCTAATCTCTCAACCAACATTTCAAATGGATAATCTTGATTCTCATATGCCTTTAGTGCATTCACTTTAACTTCATCTAAGAATTCTAAGAAAGTTTTGTCATCAGTTGAATAATTTCTAATAGCCAAAGTGTTCACAAACATTCCGATAATTTTTTCTAAATCTGAATGAGATCTTCCTGCAATAGGTGTGCCTACTACGATATCATCTTGGTTAGCATATTTTGATAAAAGCAGATTGTAAACTGCCAATAACGCCATATAAGTTGTTACGCCCTTATGAGATATAAGAAGATTAAATTTATCTGTCAACTCTTCTCCAACTTCAAAACTGACTCTTCCACCACTAAGCTTCATATCACGTGATCTTTGATAATCTGTTGGCATATTTAGCACTGGAATTTCACCCGCAAAGGTTTTCAACCAATATTCTTCCTGTGATTTAATCTTATCTGAGTTAAAAAACTGATTCTGCCAAACTGCAAAATCTTTGTAGTGAATTCTTAAATTCGATAATTCTTCTCCAGAATAAATTCTCATAAAATCATTAATTACTATACTCATCGAAACACCATCTGCAATAATATGTGGCATATCAAACATGAGTACATATTTATTCGGCAACATAACTAGTCCTACCCTGAAAAGTGGTGTTTTAGACAGGTCAAATGGTTTAATAAATTCTTTTATTAATTCTGGGAGTTCATTTTCAAAAACTGTAAAATATTTAATTTCAAATTCAATTTCTTGCGAAACTTTTTGTACAATATCACCATCAATAGACACAAATGATGTTCTAAAAGATTCATGTCGTTCAACTAATTTTTCAAAAGCTTTTCTAAATTTTTCTTGATCTAACTCGCCTTCTATATACATAAATCCTGGCATATTATAATTAATACTGTCTTGTTCTAACTGATTTAATATAAATATTCTCTTTTGTGCTGAAGAAGTTGGATAATATTCTCTCTCTCCAACTGACTCAATTGAAGCATAGACTCCTTTATCAGCCTTTTTTATGCATCCTGCAAGTTCTCTAATCGTCGGTTTTTTGAAAATATCTCGTAAACGAATCTTTACACTAAATTCTTTATGAATTCTTGCTACCAAAGAAGTTGCGTTTAGTGAATAACCACCCAAATCAAAGAAGTTATCAGTTACTCCAAACCCTTCTTTATCCAAAACCTCTGTCCAAAGTTTTAATAATCTTACCTCTGTTTCGGAAGTTGGTGCAACATACACATTTCTTAAAAAGCTATCATCAGGTTCTGGTAATGATTTACGGTCAACTTTCCCATTTGTAGTTAGAGGTAACTTATCTAAAAACACAAAATAAGTTGGAATCATATAATCAGGTAATTTGGTTTTCAAATATTCTTTTAAGTCAGCTACTATAACCTCTTCCGTTGAAACAAAATATGCTGCTAAATAGTTTTCATCTTCAGTTCTTTTCTGTTCAGTAACAACTACATCTTTTATCATTGAATAACTTAATAACTGTTTTTCAATCTCTCCTAACTCAATTCTATAACCTCGAACTTTTACCTGATAATCTCTTCTTCCGACAAATTCAATATTCCCATCTGGTAGCCATCTTGCTAAATCGCCAGTTCGATACATTCTCTCACCAGTATAAGGATTATTTATAAATTTTTCAGAAGTTAATTCTGGTCTGTTCAGATATCCTCTAGCTAAGGATACACTTGAAACGCACACTTCTCCAACTACGCCAATCGGTGTAAGATGGTCATTTGGATCAAGTATATAAATATGAGTATTTGGTATTGGTTGTCCAATAGGTACAGTTTTGTAATCATTTTCTCTTGAAGCTTTCCAGATGGATGCACAGATGGTTGTCTCTGTTGGCCCATAGGCGTTTATATATTCAACTTTCTTTTTCCATTTCTGTACTAAGCCAAAATTTGTTGCAGAACCTGCGGTGATAACAGTTCTTAATGATCTGATTTCAATATGATTTAAGTTAGTCAAATAAACTGGTGGTAATGTCACAATAGTTATGCTATTAGTATTCAAATATTCTACAAACTTTTCATAATCGTTAATAATATCTTTATTGATCAAATACAATCTTGCACCAGTTAATAATGCCATGTATATCTCCCATACTGATGCATCAAAAGCACATGATGCAAATTGAATAACCCGATCATCTTCATTTACACCAAGATTATCTGTAAAGAAGTTCTTTAAATTAGCTATACCTCGATGTTCTAGCAAAACCCCTTTGGGTCGTCCAGTTGAGCCTGATGTATAAATCAGATATGCTAAATTTCTTGAATTATGTGTTCTCCTAATCTCCCCAAAAGTATGAGCATATAATTCTTGATCTGTTAAATCAATTACTTCTCCTGCAAACTGTACTTTTTCTGCTAAATGCTCTTGAGTGAGTAATATCTTAGTATCGCTATCTTCAAGCATGTACTGAATTCTATCACGAGGATTCTCAGAGTCAATCGGCAGATATGCTCCACCTGCTTTTAAGACTGCCAGCATTCCAACAATCATTTCTATAGAGCGTTCAACCATGATTCCAACTATCTTTTCTTTGTAAACACCTTTTTTACGTAGAATTGTGGCTAATTGATTTGCTCTTTGATTCAATTCTTCATAAGTCAGCTGTTCATCTTCAAATATTACAGCAACCTCAGCAGGTCTTCTCTTAACCTGTGCTTCAAATAATTGATCAATTGTTTCTTCTGGATAATCTCTATCAGTATCATTAAATTCATACAATAAGCACTGCTTTTCTGCACTGCCAGTAATCTCATATTTACCTAACAAAAGTTCTGGATTAACTACTATTTGTTCAATTAAGTTAATAAATTGATTTGCCAATCTTTCTATTGTCTCTCTCTTGAATAATTTTGTCCGATATTCGAAAGTCATTTTAATTCTATTGTCATTTTCTACCGCCTTCATTAAGAGATCAAACTTAACCACTTTATTTTCAAAATTATATGGGATAAATTTTAAATCTCCCTGAACAGTTTCTATTTTTTCCATATTTTGAAGAGCAAACATTACATCTAATAATGAATTATGACTTAAATCTCTTTTTATATTTAACTTATCTATCAACATCTCAAATTGATAATCCTGATTTTCAAAAGCCTTTAAGGTATTATCTTTGACATTTTTTAAGAACTCAAGAAAACTTATATCATTTACTGGATAATTTCTCATTACCAAAGTATTAACAAACATTCCGATAATTTTTTCTAAATCCGCATGAGATCTACCAGCAATCGGTGAGCCAACAATGATATCCTCTTGACTTGTATATTTTGCTAACAAAAGATTGTAAGCAGCCAATAATACCATATAAAGAGTCGCACCGTTTCTAGAAGCAAGCTCGTTAATTTGGTCATGTAAAGCTTTTGAAATTTCAAAATGATATCTTTCACCCTCAAAGCTCATAACATTTGGTCGTTGATAATCAGTTGGTAGATCAAGAACAGGAATCTCACCTGCAAATCTATCTAGCCAATACTTTTCTTGTTCAAGTATAGCCTCAGAATCAAACAATTGATTCTGCCAAACTGCAAAATCTTTATACT
>JAGMES010000214.1 GCA_023128035.1 Halanaerobiales bacterium
TGCCATTTTCTTTGTCTTATAACACTACTTGTTCAGCGGTGATTACAAAACCAACCGTAGGCATATCATAGCTTGGTTTTAAGATAGCCTCTTGAATTCTACACTCATCAGCTTCATCAATCTTGCCATTCTTTCTTAGTTCTCCCGCAATCTCAAGTGTTGGAAAATTGACAAGACCTAAGTCATTTTCTTCAACTATAATATAACTGATCGGTAGTAATAAATGGTCACCAATATCAAGATCCTCTAAGCTTTCTAAATTATTCAAAGCCATTACATGCTTCAACATATGCTTAGACTTATAGATCTCCTGAACTATTTCCTTCAAATTCTACCTCACAATAAACACCTTACCGTTAAGCTAAAGGTTAGTATTGCCAACCATAGTTCTAGACTTTCAACGTATAAGATATCATACATTCTGGGTATGCATAAAATAACCTGACTACTGAAAACAGAAGCCAGGTTGAATTATAGCAATAACAACTCATATAATAAGTATTTCTAATAAATCACATCCTGTAATATTATTGTTCTTAATTTCCTTTTTTACATCTTCAGAAACAAAAATCGGAATATTATAATCTATCAAACGTAGAACATGTAAATTTTCTATTTTATTCTTATTTAACGCATATTTCTTAATCGAGAGTATTTTCTCATTATCTAAATGAAATTCAGTATATATTGATTGTGCTAAATTTAATGCATCAACTAAAACAATAATGTTAGCCACAAAATATCCACTCAATTCTTGATTGCCATTTTTTTGTTTAACTTTTACAGGCAAATATTGAATAGATTGAATACCTATTCCTTCTAAAATTTTTTTAAATTTAGATGAAATTAAAAACCATCCTAGATTGTTTGCTAAATAATCTGTTGGATTATCCCCCTCAGTTGAATCGTAATAAAAAGTAAAATTTTCATTCCACTGTTCAAAATAAACCCCCTTGCAGAGATCATACTGAGTAAATTCATATTTTTCTTCATAATTTTCTTCTGCGTAACAAACTATATCCTTTATACTATTATCATCATCTACCAACAATTTATAATATTTCATCATCTACCCCTCCAATAATTTTTGTATAACATTTCTGGATTATTAATTATTTCTCGTTTTAATTGATCAAACAATTTTAAAAACTTACTTTGGTCTCCTTGAGCAATTTTATCAAACTGTTTAAGATTCTCAAGGATATAATCATGATATGCATTCGGGTGTCTTCCTTGATGAGGTAACATTTCCTTATTCCAAGGATCATTTAAATCTAATTTATATTTTTTTGTTAATTCTTCTATTTGAGGTGTATATTTTTTACTTTTATTACTCGCAAAATGATGCTCTTGAATAGGTTTTTTCTTGCCACCACCAGAGTTTTGTCTCATCATATATAAAGCAGTTCCCATCATAGCAGCTCCAGTAACTTTAGCAGTACTACTTATAAACACAGTTACAGGAGCTAACGCCAAAGAACTACCACCACTCGGAACCGAACCAAAGAGTAGAGTAATAGTCCCTAGATCTGCAACCCATCCTGCTACTTCTACAGCTGTTCCAGCGGTGTATAAAAGCAGAGGCCCTGCATTTCTACTTAACCAATCAAACAGTTTTTTCCCGGGTATAGCATATCCTATTTGAGGATCATCGTAACTAGGTTTCTCTATAGCCACTTTTATCGCGTAATATTCACTAACATCAATTTTTCCTTTATTCCATAATTCTCCCGCAATTTCTAGTGTTGGTAAATCAACTATAAATAAATCGTTTTCTGCGACCACAACAAAACTGATCGGTAGTAATAGATGGTCACCAATTTGCAAATCCTCTAAGCTTTCTAAATTATTCAAAGCCATTACATGCTTCAACATATGCTTAGACTTATAGATCTCCTGAACTATTCCTCCCAGATCATCCCCTTCTTCAATGATAATATCCAGTACATTTTGATCAACATTGTGTACAATATAATGTCCAGTCGGATCAATATACTTCAACGGATTGTTAACGGTGTAAATGTAGAGATTCTGCGTTTGCGGATCAATCATTTCACCTGGGTATGTATCCTCTGTAATAAATCTACCCAATGCAAGATCATAGAAACGAGCTCCGTAATAGTAAAGACCGATTCCTTCTACCTGACGTTGACCTGTAAACTTATACTCTGGACTCGTCCCAAATCCATCAATTGATGTATCAGGTTTGGACAAATCCTCACCAAATGGTAGATAATCCTGCTCCCATTTAATCTCTCCATTTCCATCTGTCATCAGACGGGATGATCCTAAATTGTCATGGTGATAATATAATTTTTCGGCAGAACTTCCGATTTCTCCTTCTACTTTAGCAATCTGTTTGCCAAGGGCGTAGATGAAAGATACTCTTTTGCTCTTAGTTAGATTATCTTCATAAATCACCTTGTTTGAGATATTAAAGACATAGTTAGTCGTGCATTCCGATAAACCGCTTTCAAACGATTATCGGCTGTATATTCATATTCCCCGTATTCCGCAGTATCTGTATCTTTTATTATCTCAACACTGCCATCTGCCTGAAGTAACCCTTCATTCCCTTTTTCAACCAGATTACCATTGGCATCATAAAGGATGACCATCTTCAGCATATTGATACACTTTAACCATCTGATGCAAGTCACCATAGAAATTAGAGCGGTCAATATGATCAAACAACCGTATTAAATACAACCCAAGGGCTAGCCCTTGGGTATTCACACGGTAAGTTTTACACCTCTGATTGTTACTCAGAATGTTCGTGTGTAAAAGGAAAGACGGCTATCTCTGTATGATATAACCGCCTTTGTATATGGTTAATTAATCATCTAAACATTCTAATTTGTAATTATCCCACGCTACAACTTCAACAATATCATCTCCTAGCAATAGAATATAATGATGAGTATTATCTAAAAATGTAGCTTCTTTATCAGTCTTTTCTAATATTTCCTTTAATTTTTGTATCCAATCTGAATTCTCAAATTCCAATATATATTTATGATATATACCATCAGAAAAAGCCTCATCAGTTAATACCTTTTGTGTATCAAAACAATCAGCTGTTGTTATTCTCCATGCTTGTATTGTTTTAAATGATATTTTCCAACGTTTCTCACTAACATCATCAAATTCAATTGATGAATGGACATCATCTATTAGTATCTTACTTAATGGTGTTGTATGAATTTCTGGTACTTTTGAAACAATTTTTACTTTCATTAATATCATCACCTCTTCCCTCTTACTCTTATAGATAACCCATCATTAATAGGGTTAAACTTCCACGCCTCATTTGCAACTTCTTCTGCTGTCGCCCACTTATAATTTACTTTCACTCCAGCCTCTTGAAAAGCATATAAGCGTCGGTTATCTAATGAATATATCTTTTCATTTTTGTCAAAAATCCTTATTGCTGGAATATCATTAGAATTAATGCCTCCTGATTTTAGTCCCTTAATTAAATCATCTACAGACTGTCCTGCATGTTGTGTTGTTTTACCAAATGTTTGTCCAATACTATCTTGAGTAAATCTTATAGTCTTAGGGTCAACAACTTTACCAGCCCCCTTAGCAAAAATCCCACAACTATTATGCACCCAAATACCACTACCAACAAAATACGTATGATAATCCTGAACCTCGAAGTTGTAAACCTTTATTTCATGGCCTACTTCAATTACCTCAACTGATTCAACTCCTACGTATGAATCACCAGCCAATACCAATACACTATTAGCATTAAGATTTTTTGCTTCAACCCAGCCAATTCCTACAACCCAAAATGGATGTTCCTCTGTTGCATCTATTTGTTCTCCATTTTCCAAAATAATTTCAATTATTATATCTGTAGTTCTTACAAATGTCTGTACAACAGATTTATACTCTTCTTTACCTGTAATTTCATCTTTGGAAAGTACCAAGTCGCCTGGTTGAATATCTTCAATTGCTTTATAACCTTCAAAAGTAATAATCATTGTGCCAGCAATGAAACAAACACCATCATCAACATACTTAACAACGTCTCCAGCATCATCGAATTTATTTCCCCAGCGTAATCATCTATTCCAGCTTCAAGACCATTACCAATTGCTCTAGCTGCTTGTCCACTAACAAATGGAAGGAAAATCAGTAAGTCATAGTAAGAAAAATCACCCTGAGTCCATGAATAGAAAGTCATTCCCCAATCTATAGGTTCACATTTTTGAAAATTACATCAACCAAAGTTTTTAGCAATTAGACAAAGTTATTGCGTAGTCTGTAATTATTACTGCTAACCATATTTAAAAGGCTGTTGATCTACTTCTTGTCAACAACCAAAAAAACTTTAAAAAATTTCTTCTTAATACTTTAATATTCAATATTAAAGGTTGCAAATTTAAGTTTAGAATTAACAAATTTAGCATTCATAGTTTCAGAACATGAATAAGCACTACTTGTTCCTCTACCCCAATCCCATGATTCACCAATTTTATTTAATAAATTATTTGCTGTCTGAATTTCAAAATATACACGATACAATTTTTCATCTTTCCAATACTGTTCATTAGAAATAAGTTGATAATTAGATATATCATCTTCTAACTAATGTAAAATATTTATAACTATATCCTGCGCTTCTAAGCATGTTTTACATTCAACAAAAAAAGCCCCGTATATCATTTTTAACTCTCCCTTATTCGTTTAAATTCGAAATTTGTCTTTCTAATGATTTTTAATGGGATTAATACCCATCTGGTCTTATGTTAATATAACCCTTACCGTTTCTAATAAATTTACCCCAGACTTGCATACCTTTTCAACATGTGATTGTATTGCAGCTCCGGCTGAAGCAACAACAACAGAAGCCATTACAAAAGCCAAACTACCACCACTTGCTCCAATGATTCCCATTGATTCAAGAGTTACAGCATCAAAGTATAAACCAATTAAATGCATTTCTATCCCTGTCATAAGCTGAAGAATTGGTTCTTTATTTTTTCTCAGCTGTATAGGGCTTATATGGGTTATGTATGTATTTGTAATGGTATTGGAATCGCTTGGCACTGGGTATCCCGACCAAAAGAAAAAAGCGATGGAAGGTCTGGGTTGTCGATTCCACCGCTTTAGTTTTGAGTCATGTTGCTAGATTGTTATTATGAATGATGTCAGTTCAAATAAGCAAATCTGGATTGATAATTAGTTGTTTTTCAATTTTAGAGGCTATTCCATTTATCGTTGAAACCCCAAAAATTCCTAACATTTCGGGTTTTTTCTCTAGAACTGTTCCATCCTTTTTACAATAAATATTTGACTTAATACTAATTTTTAAGAAACCATAATCCAATTCATTTTCATATTCTGATAATGGAATATTACCTACATTACAAAATAAACCTTTATTCCAATAACTAATATCTACAATTGCTGGTCTAATTAACAATTGTGAATAATCTGGTTTAAAATCATCTATAGTTGGTTTCTTTGTTTTGTTTTTAAATATAAATACTAAGTTTTTACCCTGAACAAAAGTATCATTATTGATATGATTGATATTTGCCTTTAAGACTTTTCCATAAAAATAGACATTCTCTCTCGGACTTAATATGAAGATATCTCCATCCTTTAATATTGGTTTTGCTTTCTTGATTACTCGTAACTGATACTCTTTAGGTTTCATTTTATCTAAAGCATCTAACTTTTCTTTAATCTCATCTGGCTGTTCAGCATATAGTTTCTTCCACTCATCTGCTATTGGATTTTCTTTTTTCTTAGATATCATCATATCACCATCCTAGTCTAAGTTATTAATAAATTCTTTTGCCCATTGCATAGCTTCATCGTAGTATCTATGAGAAGGACTTATACTATTAATTCGATTTAATGCATTTGCAGTACCATTTTCAATTAAGTACTGTTCTATAGATCTTGCTTGACTTCTTGTAAGCCCGCTTACTTGTTCAACCAAATCATCCAAATTCTTTCCGCTATAGTTGTGCTGGTACAAACGTTTAGCTAATTCTTGCCTTGTAATTCCAGTGTATACTTCTTCACCATTCTTAATTCCATAGTATACAACATTGTCCGTATCACCTTTATTTAACCACTTCAAAGTATCATCTGAAATATCAAGATTATTCATCCCCTTGAAAATGTCTCCAGCATTTTCAGCCCTATTTCCCCAGCGTAGTGCATCTATTCCAGCTTCAAGACCATTACCAATTGCTCTAGCTGCTTGTCCACTAACAAATGGAAGGAAATTCAGTAAATCATAATAAGAAAAATTACCCTGAGTCCAAGAATAGAAAGTCATACCCCAATCTACAGGTTCACAGAAGATACTTGCAACCATTAAAGCTCCCATTGCTATAGATTTAGCCGAAATGACGAAACCAACCGTAGGCATATCATAGCTTGGTTTTAAGATAGCCTCTTGAATTCTACACTCATCAGCTTCATCAATCTTGCCATTCTTTCTTAGTTCTCCCGCAATCTCAAGTGTTGGAAAATTGACAAGACCTAAGTCATTTTCTTCAACTATAATATA
>JAGMES010000215.1 GCA_023128035.1 Halanaerobiales bacterium
TTATTTCTTAAGTTTAACGACTTCAGAAGGAGATTTGTTTCCCCACTAAAGGTTTCAAATTATTGAAGACTTCTCCCAACGCTTATAGATGAGAGAGGATTGCCTTCTGAAATGTCGTTAAAAATTATTCTTCTTCTTTAGTTGCAGCAGCAGGCACAATAGCCTGAACAATCAAATACTCGTCGATAGCTTTCTTATGGAATCTCCACTGACCGCCAATCTTCTTTGCAGGTAATTGGCCTTGACGAAGTAAATTATAAATAGTCTGCTTATTAACACGCAAATACTCGGCCACCTCTTCAACTAATAAAATTTCTGGATAATCTTCTGATCTCATTTTTAACATCCTCCTCATATTTTTTATTTAACAAGCTTATAATACTTTTTTTAAAAAACTCTTTTTCATGTGCAAATGGTATGTACCAGGTTAACCAGAGGGCTAATTTTTAGAAATTTTCTGAACATTTGTAATATAGATTCATCTCTTTTTTCAGGTCATAGCTAGTAATAAGTTGGAGAAGTATATAACATATCTCACTTTATGCTACTTTCTACTCATTTAGAGTATATTATAAGTTAACTTTTCTTCAAATAGAGAGAAAACCCTATTTATAGAATATCTACACCCCATTTTTATTTATAGCTGGATTATACCTGTTCTAATTGCATATTTAACCAACTCTATACGATCATGCATGTCCAATTTATCCATAATATTATATCTATGAGATTCAATCGTCTTTATACTTACATTTAGAAGAGTTGCAATATCCTGATTTTTATATCCTTCTGCAATCAATTTTAAAACTTCCAATTCACGGTTAGTTAATCCATCCCATTCCGCAATTTTATCTTCTTCAATTCTCTCTAAAAAATATTTGATCACAAACCGCGAGATAGATGGATCTAGATAACATCCACCTTTACTAATAGCTTCTAAAGCCAAAATAAACTCCTTTTCTACTGCGCTTTTAATAATATATCCTTGAACACCAGCCCGTAAAAACCATGCAATATGTGACTCATTATTCTGAGCTGTTAATATAATTACCTTCATATCATTCATTAAATCTTTAAGTCGTTCAACAACTTGAAAGCCATTAAAGATTGGCATACTTATATCCAAAATCAATATATCAGGTGGATTTTGGATAACTTTTTGTATTGTTTCCTGACCATTTTCAGCTTCTCCTATCACTTCAAATTTCTCGTAATCAGCTAAAATTTTTTTTAAACCATCTCTAACAATCCCATGATCATCTGCGATGAAAACTTTTTCTACTGCCATCTCCTTTCCCTCCCTAAAACAAATGCTTACTAAATACTATTTTTTTCGCCACCTTTCTCCCCACTACTCTAACTTTATATTTTTTCCTATAATAATATATTAGGTATATTTTTGAAAATTCCTTTTAAAAATTCATTTAATTTTTGATTTATTGCTAAAAAATTTTTTCTGCGCCTTTAAAATACAAAAAAGGTATCAGTTTTGCAAACTGATACCTTTAAAACAAGCTAAGGTAAACCTATTTGAAATTATTATATCTTTTTTATATATCATAATCGGGAGATTTTAAAATTCGAATCCAATTTAAAGGCCAATATACCCAAAAAGCTTTGCCTGACACACTTTTATAATCAACATAGCCAACATGTTGAAGATTTCGACTATCTGTACTATGATTCCGATTATCACCTAAAACAAAGATATGACCTTCGGGTACTTTAAAAGTATTAAACCCCGTACGAGCGAGTTCATTAATATAATCTTCCTCTATCTTCATACTATTTATGTATACCCCTTCTCTATTGATCACAACTTCATCACCTGAAACCCCAATTATCCGTTTAATATATTTCTTTCCAGGGTCACCTTTAGGGGAAAACACAACAATATCGCCTCTTTGAGGTTCTTTAAATCGATAGATAAATTTATTAACAAAAAGTCGTTCTCCATCATGTAAACTAGGATACATTGACCGTCCTTCAACTACAAAAGACTGAACAACAAAAGTTATTATAAAGACAGCTAAGATACCAGCAATCACTACAGATTCAAAAATTTCTCTAATCTGTGATTTTTGCGTTTGCATACACAAAATCCTCCCTACAGTTCAAATCAAGCTATTTAGCATCTTCCCCTTTATCATTTTTAGGATCAAGACGAGCAATAGCTGTCCTTAAAACTTCAATCTCAACACCTGTTGCAATCCGTAATTTCATTTCAGAATCCTGAATCTTAGTAATAACACCTTTAATACCTCCAATAGTGATGACATAATCTCCTACTTTGAGCTCCGTCAACATTTCTTTATGCTGCTGCTGTTGCTTCTTCTGTGGACGAATCAGCATAAAGTAAAAGATTGCAAAGATTCCGATGATTGGTAAGAAACTTCCTAAATATTCCATTTTTTTCCTCCTTATAGTACGCATATATGCGCTATTAATATTATAAAAGTATACAACGTAACCTTAAAAAATCCTTTAAATTTTTCCTTGATATCGAAAGTAAAATTCTTCTCGGTATTGTAAAAAACGATCTTCTTGAATAGCTTTACGAATATTCTCCATCAATTTTAATAAAAAGTAGAGATTATGATAAGTAGTTAACCTAAAACCTAAAATTTCATTTCGCTTGATGAGATGTCGAATATATGCCCGAGAATAGTTTTTACAGGTATAGCAATCACAGTGTGGATCTAAAGGAGTAAAATCCTCCTCATAAGTAGCATTGCGAACGGTTAATCTTCCTGAATGAGTAAATACCAGGCCATTTCTGGCTACTCGTGTTGGTAAAACACAGTCAAACATATCTACACCTCGTAAAACCCCTTCAATCAAGTCTTCAGGAGCTCCAACACCCATAAGATAGCGTGGCTTATACGCTGGCATCAATGGAGTTGTATGGGCCAATACGTCATACATAATCTCTTTTGATTCTCCTACACTTAAACCACCAATGGCATAGCCTGGTAAATCAATCTCAGTTATTTCCCTCGCACTTTGCTCTCTCAAATCTTTATGCATACCACCTTGAATAATTCCAAAGAGAGCCTGGTCTTTTCTAACCAGAGCCTCTTTACATCGTCTAAGCCATCTAGTAGTTCTCTCTAAAGATTTCTTTAAATAATCATATTCTGCAGGATAAGGTGGGCATTCATCAAATGCCATGATAATATCAGCGCCAAGTGCCATCTGAATCTCCGTCGCTTTCTCAGGGCTTATAAAATGTTTTGAACCATCAATATGAGATCTAAATGTAACCCCTTCTTCTGTAATATCTCTAAGATCACTTAAACTAAAAACTTGAAAACCACCACTATCAGTCAAAATTGGTCGATCCCAATTCATAAAAGAATGTAATCCACCTGCTTTTTGAACCAGTTCGTGACCAGGCCTAAGATAAAGGTGGTATGTGTTACTCAAAATAATTTGAGCTTTAATCTCCTTCAGTTCTTCAGGAGTCATAGTTTTGACTGTCGCTTGTGTTCCCACAGGCATAAAAATAGGTGTTTCAATCATTCCATGAGGAGTATCCAATTCCCCTAATCTGGCTCCAGAACTCTTATCAGTTTTTAAAAGCCTAAATTCAAAACTCATGCCAATCCCCTTTCAAAATTAAATAATCAACATAGCATCACCGAAACTGAAAAAACGATATCTTTCTTCAATGGCATGTTGATAAGCTTTCATTACCTTCTCGCGACCAATTAAAGCACTAATCATCATGATTAAAGTCGATTTTGGAAGATGAAAATTAGTAATCATTCCATCTATAGCTTTAAATTTATACCCAGGATAAATAAATATATTAGTCCAACCACTGCCAGATTGAATTTGTCCATTTACATTAGCAATTGTCTCTAAAGTTCTAGTAGATGTAGTCCCTACTGTGATAACCCTACCACCATTAGCTCTAGTGTTATTAATTAATTCAGCAGTTTCAGAGCTTACTTCATAGAATTCAGAATGCATATCATGCCCTTCAATATTTTCTACCTGTACTGGTCGAAAAGTACCTAGACCAACATGTAAAGTTACATATCCAATCTGAACACCCTTAGATTTAAGGTCCTGTAGTAAGTTTTCAGTAAAATGTAGACCAGCTGTAGGAGCTGCAGCAGAACCCCGTTTAGCTGCATAAATAGTCTGATATCGTTCAGGATCTTCTAAAGGTACAGTAATATAAGGTGGCAGAGGCATTTCTCCTAATTGATCAATGATCTGATCAAAATTTCCTTGATATGAAAACTCCATCACACGACCACCAAAATCCGTATATTCTATTACCCTACCTCGTAAAAGACCTTCTCCAAAAGTTACTTCTTCTCCAATTTTCATCTTTCTTCCTGGACGTACAAGAACTTCCCAGCGATCATTGGAGAGAGCAGTTAATAACAATACTTCAATCAAAGCCCCGGTTGGCTTATGCCCATACAATCTCGCAGGAATTACACGAGTATTATTCATTATTAACAGATCCCCTGGATTTAAATAATTTATAATATCTTTAAAAATCCTTTCTTCCCAGCCATTCTGCTCTTTATAGACCACTAAGAGTTTTGAATGGTCACGAGGTTCAATAGGAGTCTGTGCAATCAATTCTTCAGGCAAAGCAAAATCAAAATCAGAAACCTTCACACAAATTCCTCCAAACATCCTTATTAGTTGCTATTATCTCTTTTTGATATGAAAAGTATGTATTATTCTTTATCTTCCACCTTTTCATTTTCTGAAAAAAAATTGATTTCTTCGGTTGAATGGTTCGCAATTTCATGCTTTATTCCTAAATGTTTATATGCTTGTGGAGTTACTACTCGCCCGCGTGGTGTTCTCTGTAAAAAACCATTCTGTAATAAAAATGGTTCATAGACATCTTCTAATGTATCTGTCGCTTCATTTATCGCGGCAGCAAGCGTACTTAATCCTACAGGCCCTCCATTGAACATTTCAATCAGAGCAAATAATACTCTTCTATCAGTTCTATCTAGACCTAAAGGATCGACCTCTAAAAGTTTTAAGGCATCTTGAGCCACAGTTTTAGTGATCACACCATCAGCCTTAATTTGAGCAAAATCTCTCACCCGCTTTAAAAGACGGTTCGCAATCCTAGGAGTACCTCTAGAGCGTCTAGCAATCTCTAATCCACCTTCAGTATCGATCTTAATTCCCAAGACATGAGCGGCCCGAATAACAATCAATTGCAAATCTGATTTTTTATAAAATTCCAATCTTGAAATAATCCCAAAGCGATCTCTGAGAGGTGACGTTAACATCCCTGCTCTCGTTGTTGCTCCAACTAAAGTAAATGGAGGAATATCCAATCTAATACTTCTAGCACTAGGACCTTTACCAATAATAATATCCAGAGCAAAATCCTCCATAGCAGGATAAAGAATCTCTTCTACCATTCGATTCAAACGATGAATCTCATCAATAAAGAGAACATCCCCTTCTTGAAGGTTAGTCAAAATAGCAGCTAAATCTCCAGCTCGGTCAATCGCCGGGCCAGAAGTGATCTTGATATTCACACCCATCTCATTGGCAACAATATTCGCTAAGGTTGTTTTGCCAAGCCCTGGAGGACCATACAAAAGAACATGATCTAAAGCTTCATTTCGATTGCGAGCGGCTTCAATAAATATCTGTAAATTACGTGTAACACGCTCCTGCCCAATATAACCCTCAAGTGTGCGAGGACGTAAACTAAGATCAAGATCTATATCCTCATTTTTCAATTCTGGTGATATAATCCGTTCCTCATCCTTCATCATTAACTCCTGCCTTGTCCTAAATATTTAAGTGCATGACGAATCATAAGCTCAAGATTAGCTTTAACACTAATCTGTTCAAGAGCTCCAAAGGCTTCTAAACGACTATATCCTAAAACCATTAAAGCATCTACTGCTTCTTCAACTTCAGAATTTTTCTGCTTTTTCCCACCTTTTTGATCACTATCTGAATCATCCTCTACACCTAAAATTTCAAAATTCATCTTATTTTTTAACTCCAGAATCAAGCGTTTTGCTGTCTTCTCCCCAATTCCTGGAACCTTTTTTAATACAGATACATCTTCATACAGAATAGCTTTCCTTAATGTTGAAACCGGCAATGTAGAGAGAATGCTTAAGCCAACTTTTGGGCCAATTCCAGAAACAGTAATCAATAGTTTAAAAAAATCCAGTTCTACTTCTTTAAGAAAACCATATAATGTAATTGCATCTTCTCGAACAGCAGTATGAATATGAAGACAAATTTCTTCTTCAGTTCCTTGGAGTTGACTATAAAGTGAAGAAGTAGCAAAGATCTGATAACCTACACCATTCACATCAATAACGAGATACTCATCTCTTAAAATTAAAAGTTTACCCCTAAGGTAGGCAATCATAATTTACACCCTCCTTCTCAAAACGGTTATTTTATCTTTTGAGTTAAGACC
>JAGMES010000216.1 GCA_023128035.1 Halanaerobiales bacterium
CCTGACCCACATTCCCTGCTGCATCAACTGGCTGAACATGCAGATAACTAATTCCATCCTGAATTGAATTTAACTGAATAACATCAATCAACGCTGTACTATAATTTCCTGCTAGATATGGATTGTAATCTTCATCAGTATTCAAAACATAATAATAATTACTAATTCCCGCTAGATCATCATTTGCATTAACATTAAACTCTCCCTCACCAAGATATGTCCAACTATCTTCAAAATGAGTTTCAGATTCAATCCTTTCAATAACTGGTTCAGTCATGTCTATTTGAACCGGGATGTGAATCGTCTGCTTATTCTCTGCATTATCGATCATCATAATCTGAAGATCATGTGATCCTTCATTTGAAATACTAATGTTCGCTCCATTTAAAAATGGAGTCCATTCCATTCCATCAAAACTATAATAAAGTGATTTCGCCCCGCTAAAATCATCTGTAACCGTGATTTTTAGCTCTTGAGAAAGATTGAACCAAGTATTCATCATATAATCCAGATTTGGCTCTACTAGATATGGGGGCGTTTGATCAATTTTAAACTCGTCCATTTTTACTTCAGTGAAGTTTCCAGCCATATCCACCAACTTAATAGTTAAAATAATTATTCCATCATTCTTAATCTCAAATTTTCCAGTATATTTCTGATATTTATTATCATTTATTTTGTAATATATCTCCTGAACACCATAGTTATCTGTATAAGCATCAGTCGGTATTTCAACAAAAACAGAACTATTATAAATATTATCATCAGTATTCACTCTGTTACCTGTAAAGATAACTTTGTCCTTAAATAACTGTGGATTGGAAGTATCTATATCTACGTAGTAATGAAATACCTTTGTCAAATTTCCTGCCTTATCAGAAGCCTGAATATTTAAGTAATGCCTTCCGTCAGGAACATTTTTCAATTCTTTCTGTGTCACAGATGTAAAATCACCGGTCAAGCCATCAAAAGGTTCCTCTGTTACATTAAATCTATATTTGATCTCACTAATAGAATCATAGTTATCCGCACCGCTCCATTTCCATAGCCATTCTTTTACAGGTATATCTTGATTACTTAACCCTGTGATTGTCGGAGGATAGATATCTACTAAATCTAATTTATGATGATAAACCTTACTTACATTACCAGCCTCGTCTTTAATCTGAATATGGAGATACGCAGTTTTAGTAGGGTAATCTAAAATCATAGATGGTTGAGTCGTATAAGAACCTGTAGGGATTGTCAATGCATTTTCATCAACTAAATAACGGTATTCTAAGTTAGAACTACTGCTCATATTATCAGAAGCATGTATTGTAATCTTTAAATCATCACCATTAATGACGTTTAAATCATAGTTTACCAGGCTCGAAGCTATATTATCCAATATAAACGAACTGGTATAAGGTTTTGATTCATTTCCTGCTCTATCAATTGCCTGAACTACAAGATAATAGGTTCCATTTCCAGAAGATAAAGATGTAGAATTAGCTGATTCATATCTAAGAAAATTGTTCCAATGATCCCATTGGCTACTTGACCATTGAGAAGGCGTTGTCGTAGAAATCATGTTTTTATATTTGACATAGTTATTCAACTGAATATTATCCGAACCAGACCAAGACAAAAAAACAATTCTTTTTGGAATAGATGAATTATCTGGCATCGTCACGCTTGGAGAGGTGTTATCCAAAACAGCTTTATAATGATAAACAGGACTTGTATCTATAATCGTCCATAAAACTAACTTAGCAGATTGTATATGAAGATAATAATCTCCATTACCACTACCGAGATAAGCAGTATCAATATTTAAAAAAGTTTCAGATGGATAACCCACTGGATTTTGATCAATCGTATATCGATAACGATATCCCCATTTATCCGTCCAGGTCCATCTTTTAGATTTTGCAGGTATCAGATCATCTGTTAAATCAAAATCATAGCTAAAAGACAGTAACTCATATTTGTTTTCATCGATAATATCAGACGAAATATATTCTGAATAACTGATCTGTCCTTTTTCTTCTCCTAAACCTGACCATGTTCGTAATAATTCTCCCGTAACAGAATACGCTTGAACTCGATTTAAACACAGGTCAGCTACCAAAACACTATCACTGTTATAAGTTATACTTTGAGGTTCTATAAGATTATTGCCACATTCTGTTATAAAAGCTCCATCGTTATCAAACTTTTGAATTCTATGATTGCCTGTATCAGCTATATAAATAAAACCATCATCATCTACACATATTCCTAAAGAAGTGTCAAATTTACCAGATTGATTACCCAATCCTCCCCAGACTTTTACTAACTCTCCCGCATGATCATATTTAACAATATTATGATTCAATATATCTGTAAAATAAAAATAATTGTCATCAAGTGTAAAAGCACTCAAAATTCGTCCCTTTTGATCTTCAAGAATAGTTTGGTTTACAAAAGTTAAATTTTCATCATACTGCAATAATCTCTGTCTATCCTCATCCCAATAATAAAAAGATTGACCCAATGCACCTACAGATTCTAACAATGTAATTGGTTCCATACTGTCCCCACCATGCCATCCCTTAAGAACAGCATAATTAGGAGAGATTTTCTGTACAGTATGATTCACCCCATCACTAAGAAATATATTACTATCATCATCAACATAAATATTATTCAATCTTCTAAACTGGCCCCAATTGCTACCCCATTCACCAAACTCATATAAATAGCTCAAACTCAAACCAAGTACTTGAACTCGATGATTACCTTGATCAGCTATATATAGTTTGTCATTTTTGATAGCCAAATCCACTGGATCAATCATCTGACCTGCATCAGTTCCCCAGACACCAGTTTGTTTTAAATAAGCCCCATCACTACTAAAAACCTGAACACGATGGTTTCCTGTATCTGCAATATAAATCTGATTATTACTATCAATAGCTATACCGCTAGGGTTATCAAATTGTCCTTGGTCAGCCCCTCTTTCGCCCCACTGCCCCACAAAATTATGCCTAGAGTCAAATTTCTGTATCCTGTTATTACCTTTATCGACAATATAAATATTATCACTCTCATCCAGAGCAATTGCCACAGGATTAAGGAATTGACCTGGATTGCTACCCTTTTCACCCCAACTTTGTATCCGTTCACCTTCAGGGTTAAAACGTAGAATCTGATGATTTTCACTGTCAACTATATAAAAATAACCTTCCGAATCCATTGCTATATCGCTAAAACCATAACTAGCTTGATTTTCCATAATCCTCTTGTTCACTACCTGACCCGCAGAGTTAAACTCCCATACTTTGCCAATATAATCTAATACTAATAAGTTACCATCAAAATTAGTTACCATACCTACAGGATTAACTAAATTGATATTTCTAATATTTCTTTGATCTGGTTTGATAATAGCAACCTGATTAATATTTTCTTTACGAATTCCCCTAGATAAAACAGAGTCTGAAACAGTTTTGCTGAGATCAATCAGCTTATAATCAATTTTCTCTTGAACCATCACTCGATTATATTCTTTTGAATTTATACAAAGTGTAACCGAATCCAATTCTCTAAGATTCTCACGTATATTATTAAGATATTTATCAGATTCCTTATAAATAATCAATTCAGGATCAGTTAAGTTACCATTGACCAATCTAGATAAATAAAGATCAAAATTACGAATTAATCCTTTTTCTCGATAGAGAAGTTTCAATTGTTCACCTGCCTTTAAAAGCTTTAACCCAGATTGAGTCATATCTTTTCTAGTCAACTCCCCAATCTCTGTATAACTTCCTTGAAATCCTTGCAACAGATGAATCCAGCATTGTTCCTCTTCTTTCTTTTCATAAACAAGATATGAATAGCCATCTTTTCCAATCAGATCATAACTATTGATATCCTCGACTGAAAATATCCAATCACTGACTCCACCATTACGAATTCTTGCAGTATGTAAGTTGGTTTGATTATTATCACGTTCCGCAAAACCATAAACAAGATCTTCTCCCACCTTTACCAAAGATAGACCCAGTAATTTTTTATTTCCTACTTCTTCCCGATAAATTTCATAAAAAATATCAGTCAGAAAATTATATTTTACAAAATGCAGAGAAGTTCCTTGTAAATAAACTATATAAGCAAAATTATCATCTATAACCAATTCACTTGCTTTCACTGACCTATAAACATCCCCATCCAGAGGATAACCTGCATCAGCATGCTGCCAATTTCCATTATAGGTAAGAAGATAGAGATGAAGTAGATCATTTTCTTTCTTTAAATAACTCACAGCCATCTGCTCCTGATTGTATATGGCAATTTCGGGCCAGAGTAACTGATCAGTTGAAGTAGTTAAAACAACTTCCTGTAACCGCTCTCCATCTTTATATTGATAAAATTTTAATAAATATTCATTCCCAACTCGCTCAACGCCAACACTATTGACAAAATCATCCTTTTGATCATCACCTAAAAGTGTTAATGAACATAAAAATATACTTATAAAAATCAGCAACACAAATCCTATCTTCTTCATCTTTCCTCCTCCTTTTAGAGCGCTATCGGAATAATTCCATAGCCTATGATTCTTCTGGCAACTAATGAACTGTTATCATCAATCTTTCTAACGTAAATCGCTGGAATCTGTTCTTCATTATCATTTGAAACATACAAAATCTCATCTCCGCTTGGAGACCACCCAGGAAAATCAAGCAAAAGATCATCACCTATAGCTAATTTAGTCAAGAAGATTTCATTACTACCATCTGCATCTATTACACAAACCTGTCCAGATCGAATATATGCAATCTTTTCACCATCTGGGGACCATCTGGGATTTTTTACAGATGTCTGATAAAAAGTTAACTGTGTTTTATTAGTACCATCACATTCCATGATAAAAATATTATCTACTCCTTCGGAATCTTTAGCAACAAATAAAATTTTGTCTTTCACTTGAGACCAATCTGGTTCTTTTCCCTCTGTAAGAATCACCGCGTTGGTACCTTCTGCACTCATTTTGTAAATATGCTGATCCTGTAAATTCACATAAATGATCTCAGTTCCATCTGGAGAAAATCTCGGATTTGCTGCTCCTTCTGATACTAAAGTGAGTTTTTTACGAGTTTCCCCTGATAAATCCATAATATAAATCTGTTCTTTTCCAGTTTCATCAGAAACAAAAAGGATTTGATTCCGTTCGGAATGATAATCACTACATATTTCACTGGCTAATGTGTTTGTGAGATTAATTTCTTTGGAATTCTGTAAGATATATATATCAAAAGTACCAGAAGAAATATTTATTCCTGAATAAAGAAGATTAAAAGATAGAGGTGGATTGGGAATAGCATATGCAACTTGGAAAGTTCCTGATATTTGTCCAAAATCATCCACTGACTGAATTCTATAATAATAGATAATTCCATTATCAACTTCATCATCTATATAATGAGTTACAGATGAATCAATCTCAAAAATCAAATCATAGTCATCATCATTTATGCTTTTATATATCCTATAACCAGCTAGATAATCATTTTCTACTTGGTTCCATTCCAGAATAAGTTGACCATCCCCGATAATCACATTCACCTTAGTTGGGGATTCAATCGGTTGGATTTTTAGGTCAATTGTAATGATCTGATCTTCGCCACTAAGTTGATAAGTATTATTGTAATCTTCAAACCCTTCTCTGCTGACCGTAATCTGATAGGTTCCTTCTGGAACACCTCCAAAGATCACAGTACCGTATTGATCCGTTGTTTTAACGCCTATTGGCTGAAGAACAACCACAGCTTCTACCACAGGAGTCTGATGTGCAGTAACTTTGATCGTTATATCACTGGTTATTATTGTGTCTGGATTTTTACCACATGATGTAAGGAGTAAAATAAGAAACATCAAAATAAAAACTTTATTCTTTTTCATAAGCTTCTCTCCAATCTACTTTTAAAGTCGATGAAATCTCTAAACTTAATTTTACCATAATTAAATTTTATTTCAATGATATTGGAGATTTAATTTAAATATTTTTATTAATTACAAAATTACCATCTAAAACTCTTTAGATATTATTTAACGACATTTCAGAAGGCGGTTTTCAGAGAGAAGTCCCATCCTCTATAGGTAGGGGTAAAAAGTTTTATAATAATTTCAAAACTTCAGTGGGAGTTCAAAACTCCTTCTGAAGTCGTTGAACTTAAGAAATAATAACGTAGTTATTATTTCGACTTTAACTCTAGAATCTTCATAGTGGATATAAGATGTAACTTATTATTGACAAAACTCTCATAAATGAGTATACTGTAATAGTTATATAGATACTTAGAAATCTAAATATTGTTTTTCTAACTATTATGACACAGAAATAATTTTACATTCTAAAGGAGGCTAGTGCAACATAGCTTAATTATT
>JAGMES010000217.1 GCA_023128035.1 Halanaerobiales bacterium
TAATGGAATGCCTGAGTAGTAACTAATTCACTATATAATCTTCCTACATTTTTCATTTATAGTTCCATTTCATTCAATACATCTCTCAATTTCTTCAACTCTTCTGCTGTTAAAGTTATCCCTTTACCCATCTTAGTATGTTCAGGTGCCCAATCTCTTAAATCGTACTTAGGATCTCTATCATTCCAACTAACTAGATTTAACTCTTTAGTCCATCCTTTTGAAGATGTAGAAATTTCAGCAATATTTTTAACTATTTCATACTTGATACCAGCCATTTTTTCTCCTCCTAATCTAGGCTACGCCATATTTTATTTTTCATATATTTCTATCATAAAGTCATTATTTAATCATTATAAAGAATAAATCTTCTCGGCAATCAAACGCCTTCTCTGCTCTAAAAATTCATCATAATCTTTAATATCCATATTAAAGATTGACTCAGGAATACAATTTTGTGCTAAATTCCTTCTCAAATCATCATAATTATCAATACCACTATATTTTGATTCACCATTCATGATTTGCTCTTTTAATTCTTTAAAATACACATTAGGCGCTTGATATCATAATCAAACATAGATTCCGCAGAACCCGAATATCTTCCAGTTAGAATAGAAAGCACCAACCATCTTCTCACCAAAGTCTCAATTTTATTAGAATCTAGTCCTTTTAACTTTAAAGTTAAATATAATATGTACGCAAAGTTCATTACATTCTGCGAACTAAGTAACTTCTTATTGATGATTCCCGCTGATTTAACAATAATAATAAATCGTTTATAATTTGTCTCTTTCACAAATTCAAGAACACCTTTTTCAAATCTCTCACTTTTGTAGAATTCCATACAAAAGGTCTTTAGATTTCAGGAATAGCAACTTCACCCTGTTTTATCCAGAACAATATGCTATCTATCGAATTATTATTCACATCATACTTTTGCATTAGTAAAAACCCCCTAGCAAGCACACATTTTCTTTATTCTCTCTATTAAATTTATCAGTGATTTAATAATATAAATAACGCATTACAGTTAAAAAGTCTCTTATCGAACTAGTTCTACATTTTTCAACACTATCCTTTTTTTATTGACTTTACTTTTTTGACAAATGTTAATCACACAAAAAAAGAAAGACTCCTACTTTTAGGAGCCATTTATATTATATATATCTTCTATGTAATTCTTCAGTCACCAACAGGAAGAATTGGAATAGTACAAGACTCTGTTTCAGTTACAGGATGAGGATCAGCATAAACAACTTCACTTCCAAAACATAACAACACTATTAAACCCAAAATACATCTCAGCTAAAATATTATATATTTCCCACTTAAAACTATCTGACAATGCATCAAAGTGTTCATCAGCCAAATCTAAGGTTTCACCCATAGCACTCTTTCCCCCTTATGTTATTTATCTATATAATAAATATCTTTTATTATATGATTCGCCCACAAAAAGTATTTTAGTCGCACTCACGTGCCATATATAGTACTGAAACCGCCAATTCAGTACTATATATGGCACGTGAGTTTTTGTGCGACTACTTTTTGTGGGCTAATCATTATATATATTCTACACTTAGAAGAAATCATACAAAAATTTTAAAAGAATATTCCCCAAACCGTCATCTTGAAATTCTAATCTTATTGAATCAGATCTGTTATACTCATAGTCATCCCATGGTAAATAGATATCGCCATTTATGGCAATCGAAATTACATATCTACCACAATCAGGATCATAAATAATTTCAGTTTTAGCTGTAATTTCAGAATCATTTAGTCCGACCCAATAGTAATATTCTTCTTCCAGATCAGCTCTCATATTTTCTATTGAATTTGGATAGGTATAGCTTAGAATGGCTTCTATATTTTCCTGTTCAAAATCAATTATAAAATTCTCTATGTCATCTAATGGCTCTCCCTAAACATTATAATTAATTTCATCATTATCCTAATCTGATGCATCTATAGAAATATCTAATGGTAAACCTGGTTCAACCTTAATAAGATTATTTTCTAGTATTTGACCATTAATAGAGATTCCATTAATCTCAGGACGAGAGTTGGCAACTACTGTAACTGAATAATTTTCAATAACAGTATAGATTGAATCTTTCATTGTCATGGTTAAATTATATTCCCCTGGATCTAATGGAGCAGTCCAGGTAAATCCAGCATTACAAAGTTCAACATCACCAACCTCTGCTTGAACTTCAACATCTAAGTTATCTCTATCAGGAGTAATAATCATCGGCATAAAAAGATAGCTTTGATCTACAGCTAAAGTATTCTCTACGTATAAATTATTACATAAAGCAAAATATACAGTTTGAACTTTTGGTACATTATGAGTACTGTCCTCAACATTGATAATAATAATCTAGTTAACTTCAAAAAATTGATTACTTACTTTGACAATCAAAGAATAAACCCCATATGTATCTGGTGCTTGCCATTCTATGATGTTCTCACTTGCCACAACAATTGATTTTTCACTTGTTAAGGAGGTAATTGATGGAGAATGATTTGCAATTATGACTGAAATTGTTTTTGATTCACTAACATCAAATTTTCCATCAGAAACTTTAACTGAAATAGTATACTCTCCTTCTACAGTCGGTACCTTCCATTCTACTTCTTTTCCTGTTCCTACTATTTGTCCACCTGTTACCGTCCAGTTAACAGTCAGAGAATCATTTTCTTTATCACTTACTTTAACTTCTACCTGAATTTGCTCCCCAGATTCAACTACCTCTTTCACAATATTTAATTCAGTAATTATAGGGGCACTATTGAGTTGACATCCCAATAAAAGAATAATAATAGATAGAATAGCTAATAATGTGAAAGGCTTTTTCATTTTGTATCACTCCCTTAATAATATTCTCAAAAATATATTTCGTTACCTATCACTCGACTACCTGTAATTTTTAGTTATTTTTTAGTTTTTATACAAGAAGGGCTTTCCATTCTGAACTTTCATTAAAAGATCAAATTCCTCCTTATATTTATCAATAAATCAACAAAAACTAAGTAAAATCACATCTGGCTCAGTAGGGATTATATGAAAACAAAATGGATAATTGCGTTGTGTTTATTATTATTAGTTTCTTGCACCATAATGGAAAATTCCACTGAAACTAAAGAATCATCTATTTTCCAAATAGCAGAGGTTGAAAATTGCAAAGTTACTACAGATACCCTTAATGTTAAATCTGGAGTGGGTAATAGTTTTAAAACTATTACCACTCTAAATAAAGGTGATGAAAAGTTTTGGAATTGAGTATTTACAAGCTGGAGAAAACATCGCTGCAAATTCTTCTGTTAATAGAGCCCATAATGAATTAATGAACTCAAGTGGACACCGACAAAACATTCTTAGTCCAAGTTATACCAATATAGGGATTGGTATAAAACCAAGTGACAAATATGGTTTAATATTTACACAAATGTTTATAAGCAAGCCTCAATAAACTATTGGATGATAAAAAAAGAGGAAATCTATTATTTAGATTCCCTCTTCTCTTATCCTACTTACCTCTCAAGCAACATTAACCACTCGATAAATCCTCGCTTCGTAAGGACGAAGTTTGACCTCTTTTAAACTATCCAAATCATCAGCAGAATAGTTAGCTATCAATAACTCTCCCCTTACACCAGCCAACTCATAACTGAAAATCTGTTCTTCATCTGAAAAGTTTAACATAACCAGCAATCTATCATCTTCTAAACTTCTAAAATAAGAGTAGATTTTTTCATCTTCCTCAAGAATAAGTTCATACTCACCGTATACTAAAACTAAATTTTCTTCCTGCTTTCTAAGATTTATTAATTTCTTATAATAGTTAAATACTGAATCAGGATCAGCTATAGCCTTAGCGGAATTTATCTCTTTATAATTAGGGTTAACCTTTATCCAGGGTTCTCCAGAAGTAAAACCAGCATGAAAGCTATTATCCCACTGCATCGGAGTTCGAGCATTATCCCGACTCATTCGATATAGAGCTTTCATAATCTCGTCTTCAGATAATCCATCTTTTTTCTTCTCGCGATACCAATTCAAAGTTTCAATATCTCGATAATCCTCAATATTTCCAAAATTAACATTTGTCATACCTATCTCTTCACCTTGATAGATATAAGGTGTCCCAGGTAGAGTATGCACTAAAGTCGCGAGCATTTTCGCAGATTCGACCCTATAGTTTTTATCATTACCAAAACGTGAAACCATCCTGGGCTGGTCATGGTTATTCATATATAAACTGTTCCATCCTTTTTCTTTCAAGCCTTCACACCACTTACCAAAGATTTCTTTTAACTCAGTTAATTTCCATTCCCTAGGTTCCCATTTTGTATCACCACAGTCAAATCCCATGTGTTCGAAATGGAACAACATATTCAATTCATCGCGGTCTGAATCTACATATTTTCTTGCAATCTCTGGAGTAACTCCAGGTGTCTCTCCAACAGTCATTATATCATATTTGGTCAATACTCTTCGATTCATCATATGAAGATATTCATGTACCTTTGGTCCATTAAGGTATTGGCTTCCATATCCATATTTACTTCCAGGATTTTTCTCACCATCTGGCAATCCTGGAACTTTAGAAATCATATTAATTACATCCATCCTAAAACCGTCAATACCCTTATTCACCCACCAGTTTATCATCTCAAATATTTCTTCTCTAACCTTTGGATTCTCCCAATTCAAATCCGGTTGCTTTTTCGAAAAAAGATGGAGATAATATTCATCAGTTTTTGAATCATACTCCCAAGCAGAACCACCAAACCATGAACCCCAATTGTTAGGTGGTTGCCCATCGTTACCTTTTCTCCAGATGTAATAATCACGATATGGATTATCCAAAGAAGATTTAGATTCAATAAACCAAGCATGTTCATCTGATGAATGATTTACTACCAAATCCATAACCAATTTCATATCTCTTTTATGTAGTTCAGATATCAGTAAGTCCATATCTTTCAAAGTCCCGAACTCATCCATAATATCTCTATAGTCACTAATATCATACCCATTATCATCATTAGGAGATTTATATACCGGACTCAACCAGACAATATCTATCCCCAAATCTCTTAAGTAATCTAACTTTTCAATAATCCCTTTTAAATCTCCGATACCATCTCCATTTGCATCGTTAAAACTCCTTGGATAGATTTGATAAACAACTTGTTCTTTCCACCATTTTCGCTCCATATTCTTTCTTCCTCCTTTTACAATGTCAACAATCAACATTTAAATTGCTTAGGTTTTTATTTGTATTCAATAGATATATTTTAATGTATTAGTCGATGATTTTTGGCATAGTTAATAGTCACTAACCAGAACTTTAAAAATCAGAATCCAGATCCTGGTTTTGTATTGTGTATATAATTCCCCATTAATAATGATAGGGAGTGATTTCGATATAAATCACTCCCCTAACTTTCATTCAGCAATCCTCTTTAATTTTTCTTCTATAATCGGTAATTTTTGTTGGACAGTTTCCCAAACAATTTCTAAGTCTATACCATCATATTGATGAATAAGAACATCTCTCATTCCCGCCATCGGAGCCCATTCAATTTCAGAATGTTTAACTCTAAAGTCATCTGACAATCTTTTTGTCGCTTCTCCTATGATTTCTAATCTATGAATAACAAGGTCTTGTTTTTCTTGACTTATAAAAAAATCCTGTTTAGATATACCTTTAATATATCTAAATATTAAGTCTATACTATATAAAATGTCCTGTAAACTTTGAATATCCTTATTTCTCATATTAAAAACACCTGATCTCTCAAGACACTCTCTTTAAATCCTTCTCTTTTTGAAAAATTTAAACCGTTATAAGTCACTATATCTACTTTTCTATTAAGCGCCTTTTCTAAATCTATTTTAAGACCCGATAATTCAAATAAATCTTTTTGAGCTAGTTCAACCACTATATCAATATCGCTATCATTCGTAGCATCTCCTCTTGCATAAGAACCAAAGATACCAGCCCTTTTTACATTACGTCTCTTTAAAACATCAATCATACTTTTTTTCACTTCTTCAGGCAAAGTCATCATAACCCTCCTTTACCACAGTTTTGTAAATCACGTCGCATAAGAAATCACTATATTATTATTTCAACAAATAAAAGCCAATTCCTCTTTATATAAAATTCAGTTTCTATAATATGATTCCACTGCAAAAAGGGTAGGTATATCTCTTAAAACTGAGTTCTAAAATTTTAAACTTCCTTTTTTAGTAATACAATACTAATTTTACACTGTGAATCGCTCCCTATGAACTATAATTGCATATATTATAAGTATATATCTGCTAATTTAACCTTATTTTACTTGTTTTAGGGCATAGCTATCCTATAATCAGA
>JAGMES010000218.1 GCA_023128035.1 Halanaerobiales bacterium
CTTCTGACTTCTTATCTCTAAAAAATTGTTGAAAGGTAATTTTTTCTGTCTTTCGTTTCTTGCATAAAATCAATAAATATAATATCATAAATAGTAGATGAGTGGATGGAGGAAGATAGATGAAAGTAATTTTAAATACAGGTAAAAAAATAATACCATTATTAGTTCTATTAATCTTTTTGGGAGTTTGCCTAGCGCTCTTTTTTTTCTCCGATCAGATCACTGAAAGGGCAAAAACTGTTTTAATTCAAGTTGTCCAACAACAGTTAGGTGAAGATTTAAAAATTGATAAAATCACCTTATTTCCACTAAATCGGGTGACGTTTCACGATGTAAAGATGATGAATGGAAAGAAATCATTTGTAGAAGTAGAGAGGATTACGGCTTCCTTTTATCTCCATGATTTACTTAAAGGAGTTGAAGGTTTGGTAAATGGGATTCGAGATGTTAAATTGATTTCTCCAAAAGTTTATTTGGAGAAAGATGAAGATGGTTTCGGATTTGAGAAATTCATCACAACCAAAGATGATGATGGAACGACAACCTTGAATTTTAAACCGAAGATTCGGATAGAGAATGGAACGATATATTACAATGATGGAAAAATTTCCGAAACATTAATTAATTTGAATGGAATTGTTCAAATTCAAGAATCAGAAATTAACTTAAATTTAAAAGGCGAGATGGAAGGGTCAAATCTTGCTGAATTTGATTTAAAAGGTAAAGTAGGCTCTAATATAAAGTTTGATCTTGACTTTGAAGAATTATCTTTGACCGTATTCGAAGAATATGGTATTCAAATTCCAGAAGTTAGGAATTTAGGAGGAAAAGGAACAGGTGCTATTCAAATTCAAAAAGACGATAAAAATTGGACATATTCTGGTAGAGTTGCTATTACAAACGGTGAGGTAGAGGTAGAAGTAAATAAATTTTCCCTGCTAATTAATGAGATTAAGGGAAATATTGCTTTTAATGAAGATCAGGCAGTTGTTGAGAGTTTAACTGGACAAACTGAAATGGGTGGATTTAAAATAAATGGTCAAGTAAGTAATTTTGAAAATCCAGACCTCTTTTTAACCATTACCTCCAGTACTGACGGATTTAAGTTAGCAGAACTTTTGTCTATGGTACCACAGTTGACTGACGAGGAAATTACAGGTTTTATTAAGGGTACAGTAGATGTGAGTGGAAACTGGAAGGATTTGCAGATTAAAGGAGATTTAAACGTTCCTAAGATAGGTTATAGAGATTTAAAATTGCAGAATGTCAATATTAAATGGCGTTATCAGAAGGCACTTCTTTCATTAAAGGAGTTAAGTTTTGGTATTGGAGAAGGAAAAGTTGAGGGGTACAGCGGTTTCTTTAATTTTCAAAATCCAGAGGAGTTGTTGTACACACTTAATTTAGATGTAAAAAAAGTAGATATGTATTCTATATTTTCTTCAATACCGTTATCAATTGAATCTGATGAGATTGTAAATGGAATTCTATCTGGGAAGATTTATCTTTCAGGAAAAGGATTGAATTTTGATGCATTAACAGCATTCGGACATATAGATATTGAAAATGGTCAATATGGACAATTTCCTTTTGACACTTTAAATACTAATTTTTGGGTAACTTCAGGCGATATTGGTTTAAGTAAAGTAGAATTTAAAGCGCCATATTTGAAGACAGTTTTGACAGGATTAATAGATTTAGATGGAGAGATTGTTTTAAATCTAAAACCATCTAATATAGATTTAAACTGGTTTGGTGATGTTTTTCAAATTCCCTTAGAGGGGAAGGGTACACTTATCGGAGAAGTATACGGTTCTTTGAATGATCCTACATTTGAAGGAGAGATTGATTTTGATCAGGGCCAGATTTTGAACAACGAATTCGATCGTTTGATCGGTCATCTTGAAGTCAACAAATCAAAATTAACTCTTTATGATGCTTCATTTCTAAAGGGGCCTAGTTCTTTTCAAATGACGGGTAAAGCAGATTTTGAAAAAAAAGATATAGATCTTCATGTTGATGTTCTCTATTCTTCTTTGACTGAGATTCTGGAGATACTGGATTTTATGGATATTCCTTTTAACATTACGGGCGATATCACAGGTGAAATAGATTTGACTGGTTCATGGTCAAAAATTCAGGTTGAGGGAGACTTATTAGCTAGATCAGGGAATATTTCACAACAAGCCTATGACCAAGCCAAACTTTCTTTTATTTGGAAAGATAAAGATATTTTCTTAAACAATTTTGAAATTTCTTATCAAAATATAGCATTACAGGCTTCAGGCATGATTGATGATTACGAAAATCTAGATATAGAGATGGAAGGACAAGGTTTTGATATAAAGGATATCACAATTATTTCTGAAAAATTACCAGAGATTAAAGGTCAAGCTAATTTTCGTGGAAAATTATCTGGGAAGATATCATCACCATCCTTCTGGGGTACAATTTCCTCTGAAACTATATCTTATAATGAAATCCCTATTGAACAGTTATCAGCTCTTTTACAGTATGAAGATGGGGTTTTAAAGATTAAGCCGATGAAGATGATGAATGCTGGAAGTGATTATACTTTAATTGGTGAAATTCATTTTAATGATATGACGATGGAAATGCAAATAAAGAGTAAGTATGCATTAGCATCAGATTTGTTACGTTTTCTTAATTTGCCTTTTAAAAATTTAGAATATATTCTTGGTGGAGAAATCTGGATCAGTGGAGAATTGCGGAAACCAAAAGTTGAATTGAATGTGACTTTAGATGATGCTAACAATGGATTGTTGGTTCTGACTGGCTTTTATGATATAGATAAGGGTTTAGATATCCAAGTAGAAGGCAACAATTTTGATTTGGCACCTCTTCAAGAATATTTGCCTATTGATTATTTTGATTATACTATCGACGGGAAGATGTCAGTTAATGGTAAATTGATGAAACCGAAAGCGGAGATGATTGTTGTTTTAAATGATAAGACAGATGGCAAGATGAAAGTGAGAGGTAATTTTGATTTTCAGAGTGGGGTAATGGATTTTAAGTTGGACGGAGAAGGATTTGATTTAAGACCTTTTGAATCCTATTTACCAATTGAGCTGGATTACATTGCTAGTGTTAATCTTGATGGAACAGTAAATGGGAAGATTGATAATTTGAATGCAGATTTGGATTTAGATATCTTAGATGGGATGATTAATAATAATCCTGTGAAATATATAGGTGGAAATCTTAAACTTGAGAATAGCTCAAAATTAATATTTGATCAAAAAGTAATTTTATCAGATGAAAATAATATAAAAATAAGAGGAAATGTTTTTTTGGATGATAAAAATGCTCCAATTGATTTGATGGTTGAGATGGCTCAAGGGAATCTCGAAATTTTACGTTTGTTGATTCCAGGAGTTGATGAGGCTGACGGTGAAGGAAAAGCTAATTTAAAAGTAACTGGAACATTGGCAAAACCAATGATTAATGGGAAAGTTAGTATTTCCGCGGGTTTTGTTAACTATATGGGAATTAGCCCTATACAGAATATTAAAGGCGAGATTAACTTAATTGACGGAAAAGTGAATTTCGAGAATCTATCAGCTAAATACGGAGAAGGTACAGTTAGTTTAGATGGATGGATGATTTTAAATGGTTTTCAGCCCGAAGAGATAGATCTTGATGTTAAAAGTAAGGATTTTCATTTTGCATATGGTTCCATTGATGCAATGGGAGATGCTAATGTAAAATTGACAGGGTTATTTTATACTCCAGAGCTTCGTGGTCCGATTATAGTTCATGATGCAGAAGTAGGAGTGTTGCCATTTAACTGGCCGAGAGGTGGAGGTGGATCACAATTTGCACCTACATTTTATTTGGAATTACATCCTGGTGAAAATGTAAGGGTAACAGGAACTTCACCATTAAACATGGATGTGACAATAGTAAAAAGTGATACTGATAAGCTTATCATAGATATGACAGGGAAAGAGGTCATTTTAAGTGGTGAACTTCATTCACGTAGTGGTACTGTAAATGTATATAGCGTTAATTTTAGAGTAACTGATGCTTCTGCTTCGTTTGATAAATTTAACAAATATATTCCTGATCTTCGTATTCTAGCTCAGACAGATATTGACGAGTACAGGGTATTCTTGAACATTGATGACTTGTCGACAGAGCAGAATTGGAATCATGAGTTATATTCAGAACCATACTTGACAAGAAATGAAATTCTGAACTTATTAGCTAGTCAAGGAGTATTAGGTGAACTATTAGGTGAAGATGGAGAATTTAATGTAACTGATATGATTTCTGACGAAGTTTGGCGGTATATAAGTCAAGGTCTTCGTAATGAGTTTTTAAATAAATTGGAAAAATCTGTAGAGAAAACGCTGAGCCTAGATATCTTCCAGTTAGACCCCGTATTCTTAGGTGATCTTAAAGTGAATATAAAAGTGGGGAAATATTTAGGTGATAATTTGTATGTCGTTTATAACCGGACATTTTCCCAGAATCCTGAACAATCTATCGGTTTTGAATATCGTATTCGTAAAGGTATTAGTATAGAAGGGGTATATAAAGGCTCAGGGGACTATCAGATAGGTTTGGAAGCTAATTTTCCTTTTTAAGTAATAATAACTCAGACTAGGAAGTTGGTGTTTATTATGATATCACGTTATCTACAAGAATTGAATAAAGTCCAACTCCTATCGGCAGAAGAAGAGCGAGCACTTTGGAAAAGATATAAGGAATTTGATGATCGAAGTGCTCGCCAAGAGATTATTAAAAGTTATCAGCCACTTGTCTATAAGTTGGTTTCTAAGCTAACAGTGACGAATGAAATGATGATGGATTTGATACAAGAAGGAATTATCGGATTGATTGAAGCAGTAGAAAACTTTGAGCCGCATAGAAAGGTGCGTTTTAGTACCTATGCAACTTATAGAATTCGCGGAAGGGTACTAAACCATTTAAAACGAGATTCGCATCTTAATGTAGTCTCTTTGGAGAGTTCTTTTGATGAGAATGGATTGAGATTACTGGATAAATTAGAGCAAGCAGGGTTAGATTTAGAAGGTCAAGTGGAAGAAAGATATTTTAAAAATGAGGTACAAGTTGCTATGGAACGATTGTCTGACCAAGAACAACAGATTGTGCGAGCATTATTGGTCGGAGATGAAGATGCAAAAGATGTAGCAAAGAAGATGAAGATATCAGTAGGACATCTTTATAGGGTGCAGCGAAAAGCGATCAAGCGAATTCGTGGCATGCTATCAAGGTTGATGAAGGATATGAAGGGAGCGTAAAAACTCACCCAAATTGGTATAATGCCAAGAGGGTGAGTTTTTTTAATAGAGATATAGCTTAAATCATTTTTTCTGGTTACTCTTTTGGGTGAGGAGAATCGTTTGAAACAGTGGGTATCTTAATGTGCTTTATGATAAATCATAAATATTTAATATAGTTACTTTTGTGCAGTAATTTAAGTCTTAATTTATACAATAAATAAAAATTCTAAAATCGCTAAATAATAATTTTTTTTAAAAAAGTGTTGATTCCATTAACAAAATATGTTATATTTATATTGCGTTTATTAAATTAGCACTAATTAAATTTCGGAAACCATAAAAAAATATAAAGAGTTCTTGAACTATATTAGGGTTCATTCTGAAAATCAAAAGGAAATGATTCAAGATAGATTACGATTAGAAATAAATTTATATACAAGCCAACTAACATATACACAAAATTTGATTCGTCTTTATGATAGTATGGGACTATTGCTAAAATTGTGGGAAGAAAAGGAGTTGCTTGAATGTATTTTCGTAAATTAACTTTTTCTATAGTTTTTCTTATTTTTTTGAGTGTTACTGTACAGGCAGCAAAAATAGAAAGTATAGGGGAACAATATATTAACACAGATTTAGGAGAAGTAAAGAATGTAATAATCGCTGATACGATAACAAATAATAAACCGAATGGAATAGAAGTTAAAGGTTTGATGGAGATAACTGATTTGAGTTATTATACGTGTCAGGATGGTGACTTAGATTTTTTAGTTAGCATGATACCTAAGGTCAAAGGCTCTTTTGGTGATGTAAGAGCAATAATTTATTCTGATAGAGGAGAGGTCTTATTGAAAAATCTTTTCCCAAGAAGTATTATATCAGATGGAGGAAAGCGATTTTCATGGATTTTTAGTTTTCCATTCTCTATAATAAACTCTACTGGTAAATATTATATTCAGGTTTATGTACCTAAAGAACAGATTTTAGAATTGTTTTTAGTTTGGCCTATAACTGTTGGGGAGATTAAGTAAAAAAATCTACTATTGTGCAGGCTTTATAAATATGGCAAATAAGAGTGAACTCGTTCAGCTAAAGCTG
>JAGMES010000219.1 GCA_023128035.1 Halanaerobiales bacterium
ACCTACTTCTAAATCAGGAAACTCTACTTGTAAATTTTGATCTATCAATTGAACTATCTTTTCATACACTTGATCATCTTTAGTCAAAGTTACAATAATATTATGTAATTTGATTTGGTAATCAACAAATTGAGTTGATATTTCATCAGGAATTTTAATCTCAATCGCTATATTGCCATTTTGTGTAGGAAGATTTGATTTAAAGCAACCAGATAAAAGAAAAATGCAAAGGATAAAGATAAGATAAGTGGTGATATTTTTTATATTTTTCACCTTTAGAACCTCCTTACAAAACTAATTTTGAGTAGTATAAATGGACATAGATGATATATAACCAGGAGTATATCCTGCTTGATTTGAATCAAGAATTTTTGTCATTCCAGTACCATTACTGTTGCATCGCATAATATCATATCCGTAATCGCCTTTCAGTGAAAAGATAATTTGTCCATTTGGAACCCAACAAACTTCAGAGATTACTACTTGATCAAAAGGAAAAGTTTTATATCCCGTTCCATCAGAATTAATTATTGCCAATGTATAAAATGTACTATATTGCGGTCTATGAATAAAAATAATCTGAGTTCCATCAGGTGACCAACTATAGCCACATATATTACCCGTATAAAGAAGGCATTTATCGGTTCCGTCAGCATTTATAGTATAAAAATCAACAGTCGTAAATGTTGAATCATAATCATAAAAGGCAATCTTACTCCCATCTGGAGACCAGCTTAAGCCAGTCACCCTGGTATTATTTGTTAGTCTATGATTATCAGTTCCAGTCGAAGCATTGATTAGATATAATTCCCAGAATCTATTATTCCTATCATAACTATCATAATTATTATACAAAACATATGCAATCGTTGAACCATCAGGTGACCACTTTTGCTCACTAGGATGAGGGTCTACACTAGAGTAATTAGTTAACATATATTGGATATCTGCATCAAGATCAATAATATTTAGATTGTGTCCATTTGTGTAATCACTTAGATGGTCACTAAAAATAATTTTTGAACCATCAGGAGACCACTCAATATACCCTGGCTGAATTAATTCAAAAATTGAAGTAGGAAGCGAAGTCATACCAGAGCCATCAGTATTGATAAAATGGATGGTACGACCTGAACCATTTTCACTAACGGCAATTTGCTGACCATCTGGAGAAATATTGGGTAGTCCATAAAGATCATTATTTGCCAATTCCAGATATTCACTGCCATCTAGATTCATTGTACTAATGATGTAATTTTCCTCATAATATATGCGAAAACAAATTTTATAGTTTTTGTCGTCATTAATCACCATAATTGGATCACTTAACTCACTAGAATAGCCATTGGCATCATATGCCTGTACCCAATACCAGTTAACTTCTTTGTCATCATTATCATTATCCGGGTATCTGGGTATAGAAATCGAATAACCGACTGGAGTTTTATAACCTGTTTCGCTATCACTGCGATAAATTGCATAGCCATAAATATTGTCTTCTGGATTAGGATTCCAAGATAAATTGATAGTTGAAGCATTACATGTAGCACTCAATCCTGTAGGCTTAGATGGAGGAGTAAATAACTCAAAGTCAAGCTGTAACCCCCCATCTCCAGACAGTGTGATCTGAGTGCTAACTGAGCGTCCTGGTAAAATATTAATATAACTATTACCGTTACTCAGTGAATCTCCATTTGAATCAAAAATTTCCACTTTAATTGTCCAGACAATGGACTGAATATCGGAGAAAGAAGTTGTCCCAGAAGTATTGCCAATGGTAAGATTTTGGGTAACTTGATTCTCCTGATTGGTTGGGTCTGTGAGGGTAACAGTTCCAGATGCGATATTAGAAGATTGAGGAAGTAAAACTTCTACATCTAACTGACCTGGGGTGAACTCCAATTCCATAGCGACTGAGGTAGTGTTTAAATGGGTTATATTTGCTGTATCGTGTGCAGAGTAGATCGAAAAACCATCTTCATCTTTGGCAATAACTTCGATATCCCAGTTGCCAATAATTAGATTGGAAAAAGTAGTTGCGATCTGTTGATTGCCTGGAGTGAGAGTTTGGGTATAGATTTGGTCACCTTGTGATATAGTTATAATAAATTCTGTTAAAGTAAACTCATTGTCTTGAAACTGTGGAAGCAATTCATTTGGGATATCAATTTGGATGGACAGATTCCCAGAGTTTTTTAAAATACTAGATTTAAAACATCCAGCTAGTAGTAAGGAACTAATGATTAATATAAAGCAGATTAAGATAATTTTGCTTTTTTGCATAATAATTCTCCTTTCGAAAGTGCTTAAGTTAGATATTTATAACCAAAAAAAGACTTCCCCCCCTATTTTACTCTGATATCAAGATGTTTCTCTTACTCCTTTCTATTTCTACTAATATGAAACATACTCCTAAGACTATTTCTCTTTATCGACAAATTATTCCTTCATGAAAAAGTCACTTTTAGAAAGATTCCTAGATAAATAAAAGCTACAGATAAAAATTCTGTAGCTTTTTGCTCAATACGCTCTTTTATGACTTTAACTTAAAGTTTTATATTAAGATAAAATCTAAAATTTACAATTATTTCATTGTCTCTAAAGCACATATACTTCCTTATATTCTGATGAAAGTATAGCATAACGGTATGAATCATTCCAAATAGGTTTTCCATCTGAATTGTTTTTAAAGAATGCACTTTTTAACATATGTGCTTCTCTTCTCATAGATAATCGCTCTAAAAGTTTCCATTATGCATGATTTTTTACATTAGCTCCTGCTACAATTCTATGAGCATTGTTATCTTGAATCCATATTGTAGTATTCTTTTACTAGTTTCAATTGCATATCCATTACCCCAAAAATTAGGATTAAATACATATCCAATTTCCCATGTTCTAAATTCAGCGGGTTTTAATTGGGCAAAAAAAACATGTCCAATCATTTTTTTACTATCTTTTAAACACACTGCCCAAAATCTATTATTCTCTTCTTCAGATCTACATTTAGCTTCATTAATACAATCATCCTTTGTATAAATATCATAAGGTTCATATAAAACAACTTCTGGTATTGATATATACTCGTACAAATCTTCCCAATCCTCTGAAATAAACCGACGTATTATAAGTCTCTCAGTTTCCATTTGCTTCATTTAACAACCTCCTGGTTGCCAGAGCTAATGTTATTAAAATCCCAATATTTCTCTTACTTTACCAACATCTTCACCACTACTCAGCAGTTTTAAGGGTTTTAACGCCACTTCTACAGCAGTTGATGGACACCATGATGTAATAATTTTTCCATCTACGACAACTGATTCATTGACAATCTTTACACCAAATTCTTCTAATTGTTTTAATCTTTTTCCACCCATACGATGATATGTAGTTCCCTTTTTACCTTCTAAGATACCACTTTTACCAATTGGAAGAGCACCTACACATATCGAAGCAATAAACTTTCCTCTTTTGCCAAATTCTCTTATTAGATTTAAAAATTTTTAACAAATTTAAAAAAATTTTTCAATATTTTAAATATTACTTTAAATGGTTCTTTTAACTTTCATGAAGAAAGTCACTTTCTCTCTGAAACCTTTGATACCAGGTTTGTAAAGCGCTAGTAGCCTCTTTTATTTTACCAACTTTTGAATAACTCATTTATATAATCATATTTATATATCCTTCACTCATCGCTCTAACACCTCCACTTTTCTTTATCTTATAATTTCTCATTTTAGTCTTTTAACTTATTTCTTTATTATTTAGGTAAAAAGTACTAAATAATTAGTCGTCATCTTTCATTACTTTTCCTTCTTTTTTATTATATAAACCGAAAATAGTTTCTTCACTTTATTATAAAACCGTAAGATTCTTAATATTCTGCATTTTAAATTTTCTAATTCCTAAAAAAGCCATATCTTAATAAAGATATAGCCCTCACTGAACTTACTAACCTCATTATTATACAATTTAACTATAATTTTTATAATTCCAAGTTATCTCAAATAAAATATCCCTACAATACACCGTCTATAATTCCTCTTCAAAATACGTAAATAAATAATATTCTCACTTAATGCAACCATGTTTTCTTAACAAAATCAATATCCCATGCAAAAAAACTCCCAAAACAAAAGTTCTAGGAGTTTTTTCTGAATCCTTTTTACCCTTCCACACTTGTTGAAAAGACAGTAACAGGTGGAACTATAGAATTACTTTCCTCAACAGGTACTGGTAGTGGATCAGCTAAAGCAGTAAGAGAAATCAGCATAGCTGCTACCATAATTAGCATAAAACTAACTAACTTTTTCAAATTCTTTCTCCTCCTTTCATTGAAATTTTACTTAAATAGAATACTTTTTATGTATTCCAGATTTTAGTTTCTCTTTTAGTAAACTTATATTTTCTTTGTTAACTGCTGAATCAAGATCAAAAATACGGTTTAGACACATACAAGCTTCATTAGCAGCATCAGTTTCTAAGAACTTATGGAAAGCTACTGTAAAATGGTCTTTAGCCGTCAAATAATCTTTTATTAACACTTCTGAAATACGACCTCTTACTAAATAGCAATGAGCTTCCTCATAAAGATTTTTTTGACTTAACGCTTTCATTTCAGCTCTATCCAGGTAATTTTCAGCATCCTTTGAATTTCCTAAACTTGCATATGTAGATGCAATATTATTTAAAACATTAATGTCTCCTTCATCATAGACTTTAAAAAATATTTCGAGGGCCTGATTATATTTTTTATTGCAACAATAAATGTTGCCCATATTTATCAAAATTCTTTTATGTAATTCTGGATTAGTGTACGCATTGAAAATATCCAAAGCTTTAATCCCAGCGTATTCAGCTTTCGCTAAATAGTCTTCTAAATACTCATCCTCTTCTCCTTGTCGGTACATCAGCAAGTAGACCCACGCTAAATTTCCAAATCCTAAAACTTTACTTTTTTCAGAATCTATTGCTGTTAACTCTTCAAATATTTTTATTGCTTCTATAAGTGTTCCCTCTTTTGTCAATATACTCCCTTTCTTCTGAAGCAATTCAATCTTCTTATCTTCATCCAATTTCCCAGACTCCAATAACTCAGTGATAACTTTATATGCTTCCTTATAATCCCCTAACTTATATAAGCCTTCGGCAAATAACGTTTCTATTTCTAATACTAAATCTTTATCTTCTTGTGCAATATATTTTGCTATTGAAAGATGCTGTATGAAGCCTACATTGTCCTTCTTTTCCAAACATTTTTTTCCTTTATCTAAGAAACTGTTAACCTCCTTACACACTAGCCACATCCCCTTTCCCAAAAACAATATTTTCATTATCATTATACCATTTCTTGTTGGCAATATCAATAGTAAATTTTGAATTTTGTCATTTTTTTTAGATTTTGCTTTGCCATGCAAAAAGAGAACTGCTCTCTCCAGTCCTCTTTTCAATATAAGTTTCTTATTCCTTCAAATTATTTCTAATTACATCTGCAAGTCTTTCAACATATGGATAACTAAATAAAGAGTCATGATCTCCTTGTATTTTACAGAAACTAACATTACCATAAGTCATTTCACTCCAGGCTTCGAGAGTGAATTTTGGTAGATTATTTTCCTCTGCCTTGATCACAAAAATGTCAGTTTCTATGATAATTTTTAGTTCCTGACCCAATTTTTTTTGACACAAATAATCAACATTTTCTTTAACTGTTCTCTCATTTTGAATATCAGCATATTCATCCTTTGTTATTTTATTTTTGTATTCCTCTATATCTGGCCAATAATTCATCGGATTCGCATGTTTGCTTTTAGTTACTTTTCTAGTTCTATTCTTTAATAATTTAAGCGGTCTCAGTATTTTACTCTTTCTTTGTAAGTGTTTTACAAAATTATCTGGAAACAAAACATTCTCATCTATAAGTATCAGTTTTTCAATCTCCACACCCCGTTCTTCGAGCATCTCTACCATTTTATAAGCTAACCAATTTCCCCAACAGAACCCACCAATAATATATGGGCCAGTAGGTTGTATAGCTTTGATCTCACAAATGTAGTCTGTTACCATTTCCTCTATAGTTTCTGGTAATTTTGTTTTCTTCAACAATCCTTTTGTCTGTATTCCATAAAAGTTATAGTCAGCGTCAAGAAGTTTGGCAAGTTCTTTATACTGATAAATAATTCCTTCCCGATTATGAATAACGAATATATTTTTCTTATCCTCGTTAGGTTTATTTAAGCCAACAATACATTCTAAATCACTAAATGGATTTTCCATAAAAAGATCATTAGCAATTTCTGCAATGGTTGGACTCAAAAACAACTCGCTCATAGATCCTACATTCCCGTGAAATTATAC
>JAGMES010000022.1 GCA_023128035.1 Halanaerobiales bacterium
CATATATGTTGTTTAGACTATAATGCTATGAAAAATCATTATTTAGCAATTCAAATAGCTGATATTATTGTGATACCTTGACAAATTAGATTATTTGCATTATAATTGTTATCAGAACAGTTGAACGTAAACGTTTACGTTATTTTTAGGGGTGAATAAATGAAAGCAACAATCAAAGATGTAGCTAAAAAAGCAGGTGTTTCCATCGCTACAGTGTCTCGTGTGTTAAATAATCAGCTAGGTTATGCAAAAGACACTGAGTTAAAGGTGTTACAAGCAATTAAAGATTTAGAGTATCATCCAAATGCTTTAGCGAGAGGATTAGTTGGGAAAAAGACTCGCACGATTGGAGTTTTGATTCCGCAGATATCTAGTCTAGTTGCTTCAAAAATTTTGGCTGGTATTGAAGATACTGCTCATAATTTAAACCAAAGTGTGATTATTTGTAATACAGATAACGATGGAAAAAGAATTCTTAATTATCTATCTGTTTTGCAGGAAAAACAGATAGATGGACTGATTGTGGTCAGCCAGATGTTGATTCCTAAATATGTTAAAAAGATAAAAGAGATGAAAGTACCGGTTATGTTGGTTGCCACAAAGGATCAACAGAATTGCTTTCCTTTCATAAAAGTTGATGACGAAATAGCAGCCTATCATGCAACTCAGCATCTGATTCAAGCAAGACATAAAAAGATTGGGATGATTAGTGGGAGTAAAGAAGATATTATAGCCGGGATATTCAGGGTTAGAGGGTATAAGCAAGCATTAAAAGACAATGGTTTGAACTTTGATGACCGCTATCTTGTATATGGAGATTTTACTTTTAACAGTGGAAAAGCCTGTATGAAACAACTGCTTCACCAGGCACCAGAGATTACAGCAGTTTTTGCAGCAAGTGACGAGATGGCAGTTGGTGCCCTTTCTGTTGCGAATCAACAGAGAATTCGTGTCCCCGATGATTTATCTGTGATTGGCTATGATAATACCCAGTTAGCAGAAATGGCTATTCCACCACTTACCACATTAAGTCAGCCCCTTTACCAGATGGGTGCGATAGGTGCAGATTACTTAATATCTATGAGTGAAGGTAAATCTGTTAAAAGTAAAATTATGGATTTTGAAATAATCTTAAGAAATACTACTAAGATATTAGAAACTAGCAAATAGGGGGTGATATAAAAACTTTCTTAAAGTTGTATCTTTGATTGTGTAGTAGATATCAAAAAGGAGGAAGAAAATATGAAAAAAATGTTTGTATTGTTACTTTCTGCATTACTTATTCTGACTATTGTGGGTTCTTTTTCACCAGCTGAGGCTAAAAAAGTGAAATTAGAGTTTTTTCAGAACAAACGTGAGGCTGTAAATACCTTTAATCAATTAATTGAGAAATTCGAGAAAGAGAATCCAGATATTGAGGTAGAACAGAACTTTTCTCCAGATGCAGGAACAGTGATTAAAACAAGACTGGTAAAAAATGATCTGCCAGATATAATGGCTTTGAATGGTAGTTTTACATTTGGCGAGCTTGCCAGGGCAGGTGTTTTATATGATTTCACAAAGGATGCAATGCTTGAAAACCTGCAAGAAGCTTACGTAACCATGATTAATCAATTAACTGGGATTAAAGGGAATTATGGTATTCCTTACTCTGCTAATGCTAATACAGTTCTCTATAACAAAGAAAAATTTAAAGCGATGGGTTTAAAAATCCCTAAAACATGGGATGAATTTATTGCTATCTGTGAAAAGATTAAAGCAGCAGGAGAAACTCCATTATATCTCACTTTGAAAGATGCCTGGACTGCAATGGTTCCATTTAACTCTATGGCAGCAAATCTTCAGGGGGATGATTTTTTTGAGAAACGAAAAGTGAATCAAACAACTTTTGCTGAGAGATATATTCAGGTAGGCGAGAAAATGTTAGCATTGTTGAACTATGGTCATAACGATAACTTTGGTTTCGGTTATGGAAATGGAAACACCGCTTTTGCTAATGGAAAATCTTTCCTGTATATTCAGGGAATCTGGGCAATTTCTTCTATTACAAGTGCTAATCCAGATATTCAAATTGGTGTATTCGCTTTGCCTGTTTTAAACGATGCTTCAAAGAATAGACTGGTTTCTGGGGTTGATACAGTTTTAGCTATCTCTAATAGTACACGAAATCCTGATGCAGCGAAGAAATTTATTGAATTTTTGTTAAAAGAGGAAAATGCACAATACTATATTGATCAACAAAAACTGTATTCCGCTGTAAAGGGAGTCTATCAAGAAGATGCACAACTTAATGATATTAAAGAATACTTTGAAAGCGGAAGGATTACCAGTTTTCCAGACCATTATTATCCAGCTGGTATGCAAGCTTCGAACCTAGTTCAAGAATTTTTGATCAACAAAGATATCAAAGCATTCCTTAAGATTTTAGATAATGAATGGGATAAAGTAACTTCTAGATAGATGAAGGAACAGATTTGCGCCGAATAAGCGCAAATCTGTTTTAAACTTGTCACAGAGTATAACTTTAGGAGGGATTGAGAATGAAAGGTAAATTTACTCGTGTGTATTTATATATGACTATTCCCGCCTTGATTTTATTTTTTGTCTTCCATACTTTTCCAGCTTTACAGGGAATCTTTTATAGTTTTACTAATTGGCGAGGATATGGAACATGGGATTTTGTTGGGTTGAAAAACTACAAAAATATTTTTCTGGATCATCGCGCCCTAGATGCATATATATTTACATTTAAATTTGCAATTATTTCAACCATTTTAGTAAATATCTTAAGTTTGGTTCTGGCTCTAGCTTTAAATGCAAAAATCGTATTTCGCAAATTCTTTAGAGGAATTTATTTTTTACCAAATATCTTAAGTATTCTGATCGTTGGTTTTATCTTTAATTATATTTTTACTTATTTAGTGCCCAAGGTAGGAATCAGTCTTGGAATAAAAGTGTTAACAAAAAGTATTTTAGGTAATCCAGATTTGGCCTGGATTGGGATTGTTATCGTTGCCGTTTGGCAAGCTTCAGCATTTAATACATTATTATATTTGGCTGGTTTACAAGCGATACCTCTTCAGTTGTACGAAGCAGCAGATATAGATGGTGCTTCAAAGTGGCACCAATTTTGGCACATATCTTTTCCATTAATAGCCCCTTTCTTTACAATTAACATGGTTTTGGCGATGAAGAGCTTTCTAATGGTCTTTGCTCATATTATGGCTTTAACGGGTGGGGGTCCAGGAAGGGCAACAGAGTCTATATCTCTTTTAATCTATCGTAGTGGTTTTCAAGGTGGGGAATTTGCCTATCAGTCTGCTAATTCTGTCATCTATTTTCTAGTCATCTTACTAATCTCATTTATTCAAATAAAATTCCTCCAGAAACGTGAGGTGAATATGTAATGAACAGGAGAAAAATTAACTGGGCAATTGTTATCTTTCTGGTGATCGGCTCAATTTTTATTTTGTTCCCTTTGTATTTGACAGTGACAAATGCGTTTAAAACTCCTCAGGAGATGGCTCAATCAGTGCTTTCGTTGCCAAAACAGTTACATTTTGATAATTTTATCCAGGCAATAAAGATGACAAATTTTTTCAGGAGTTTTAAAAATAGTTTCCTGATTACAATCTGTGCAGTTGCGATAACATTACTCACCAATTCGATGATAGCATATGCGATTGCCCGTAACATGGATAAGAAGTTTTTTAAGATTCTCTATTACTACTTTATTAGTGCCTTATTTATTCCTTTCCCCATTATCATGTTGCCAATCGTTAAACAGACGAGTATAATGGGTATGGATAACCAGTGGGGTCTGATATTATTATATGTGGTGTATGGATTAGCCTTTAATATTTTCGTATATGTGGGGTACATCAAATCCATTCCGATCTCATTGGAAGAAGCAGCGATTATTGACGGGTGTAGTATCTGGAAGGTTTTTTGGAAAATTATCTTTCCTCTGATGGCTCCGATTAATGCTACAGTTGGAATTTTAACAACCCTATGGGTCTGGAATGACTTTCTGCTACCTTTGGTGATTCTAAGTAATCAGGAACAAATGACTTTACCATTGGTTCAGTTTGTCTTCCAGTCACAATTTAGTACAGACTATCATTTGGCTTTTGCATCCTATCTAATGGTTATGACACCATTAATTATTGTATATATTTTAGCACAAAAATGGGTTATAAGCGGAATATTGAGAGGTTCTACCAAATAATATAATACATTTGACTTTTAAGAAAATAATATGAATGGAGTAGATTAGGCATGGAAAAGCAATGGTGGAAAGAGGGGGTAGTATATCAAATATACCCCAGAAGTTTTTATGATTCAAATGGTGATGGGATTGGTGATCTTCAGGGAATTATTCAAAAATTAGATTATTTAAAGGATTTAGGCGTTAATATTATTTGGTTGTCTCCAGTATATAAATCACCTAATGATGATAATGGATATGACATTAGTGATTATTGTGAGATCATGGATGAATTTGGAACGATGGAAGATATGGAACAATTAATTGCAGAAATGCATAAACGAGATCTAAAGCTGATTATGGATTTGGTGATAAATCACACTTCAGATGAACATCTCTGGTTTGTCGAATCCCGATCTTCTATTGATAATCCATATCGAGATTATTATATTTGGCGAAAAGGGAAAGATGGAAATCCTCCAAATAATTGGGGCAGTTGGTTTGGTGGTTCAGCCTGGGAATATGATTCTATGACGTGTGAGTACTATTTACATCTGTTTTCAAAGAAACAGCCAGATTTGAATTGGGAAAATCAGAAAGTACGGGAAAATGTCTATTCTATCACAAAGTGGTGGTTAGACAAGGGGATTGATGGTTTCCGGATGGATGTAATTAACCTAATCTCTAAAGTACCAGGTCTACCTGATGGTCATCAAGGTGAAGGCGATAAATATGGAAATGGAGATCCTTTCTTTATCAATGGGCCAAAAGTTCATGACTATCTGCAGGAGATGAATTTAAAAGTATTATCTAAATATGACATTACGACTGTGGGTGAAACCCCGGCGATTACAATAGAGAATGCACGTAAATATGTAAATACAGACCGAAATGAATTAAATATGGTCTTCCATTTTGAACATATGGGGATTGATTACGGTTCAAGTAAATGGGAACAGCGGGAGTGGAAGCTAACTGACTTAAAAGAGATATTTACTAAGTGGTATGAAGGGTTAAAGGAAAAGGGTTGGAATAGCTTGTATTTGAATAACCATGACCAACCACGGATGGTCTCACGTTTTGGTGATGATGATAAATATCGTGTTGACTCTGCTAAGATGTTGGCAACCTTATTGCACACATTGCCTGGCACACCATATATTTATCAAGGTGAAGAAATTGGTATGACCAATGTTAATTTTTCAACTATTGATGATTACCGGGATATTGAATCATTAAATTGGTACCATAAGCAAGTAGAAGATGGGTTTTCAGAGGAAGACACTATAAAAGCCCTGCAAAGAACTAGTCGTGATAACGCTAGAACACCTGTACAGTGGAATGACGAGTCTAATGCTGGTTTTACCACTGGTCAACCATGGATAAAGGTATGTTCGAATTACAAAGAGATTAATGTCGCAAAAAAGTTGGGAGATCCAGAATCTGTTTTGAACTACTATAAAAAATTATTGAGATTGAGAAAGGATTCGAAGAATCAGGTTATGATATATGGTGACTTACAGTTAGTCTTGGAAGATCACCAGCAGATTTATTCTTATTTGCGTGAGTTGGATGGCGATCAGATGTTGGTAATCTTAAACTTTTCTCGGGAACAAGTGAGCTTTGTTCATGATTTATCTTTTGAATATGAAGAGTTGTTGCTTTCTAACTATTCAGTGGCTGAGCCGGAGAAGCTGAATCATGTTGAATTACGTCCTTATGAGGCGCGGGTGTATCGGTTGAAGAGGAAGGGTTAGTGGTGGCTCTTCAGTTTGACTAATTTCTGTGATAGGATTAATTTGTGGCATCCGTTAAGCCCTCCATGTAGAATCTATTTGATGGATATAAACAGATTCTACATGGAGAGCTTTCGATGCCTTCTTTTATTTTAGTTTCACAACATTAATTATACACCCAAAAAATATAATGAACTTAAAAATGATACAAAGTAGTCCAAGTAAAGGAAAATTATATCAGCTTTCTTACGATTGGCAGAGTTAGCCTTTCGTCTCTTAGACAGAGACGAAAGGCTTTTTGCTATTTAGTTCTATTGTAAAGAAAATTCTGACTTTTATTAAATTAAGTAATAAAAGTTAAAAAGCAAAGTGCAATGATTGACTTTGTATATGTTTTATAATAAAGTATAATGGACTAGACTAAAAATCGGAGGTAATGATATGCCATTTTCAAAGAAAAGGAGACATAATGAAAAAAATAAAGGATCTACATTTTGGGGTAAAGCAATTATTTTGTATATTTTTTGGATTTTACTTTCTTGGAATTTTGATTTACAGCATCTATTGCTGGGATTAGTTATTTCCTTTCTTGTTACATCCTTTTCAGAGAATTTTCTTCTCACCCCTGATGAAAGACCTCTTTTTTCAATCACTAACTTTTACTATTTTCTTATCTTTCTTTTTAAATTAATCTGGGAAATGATCAAGGCGAATCTAAAGGTAGCTTATCTTGTATTGCATCCTAAACTTCCAATATCACCAGGCATGATAGAATTTCGGACAAGATTGGAAACTGATCTTGCCAAAGTTATCTACGCTAATGCTATTACTTTAACTCCAGGGACGTTGACTGTAGAAATTGAAGATGATCTTTTTACAGTTCATGGTCTAACATCTTCAGATTTAGAATCATTCAAAGATCATCCATTTGAAAGAATTCTATTAAAGATTGAAGGTGAAAATAAGTGATAGGATTATTCGAAGTAACTGCTATAATAATGGCTTTGACCAGTTTACTCTGTCTGATCCGTGGAGTTATCGGTCCAACTGCTGCAGATAGAATTATCGTAGTTAATACTATTGGCACAAAAGTTGTAGTGATAATGGCTCTTTTTTCGTACATTCTGGATGAGGCTTCCTATTTAGATGTAGCCTTAGTTTATGCATTGCTCAGTTTTTTAGTTACAATTTCAGTAGCTAAATATAAAAAAGAAGGAAAACTTTTTTAAGAGGAGTTGGTGATATGTCCTACCTAATCTACTTTTTAACTATTTCAGGATTATTTTTCTTTATTGTAGGAACCATCGGTATCTTAAGAATGCCTGATGTGCTTTCCAGAGTTCATGCTGCTGCTAAGTGTGATACATTAGGTGCAGGTTTAATTATACTGGCTATTCTTTTAAGCAAAGGGTTAAACTCTGGAACAATTAAACTTCTTTTAATTATAATATTTTTATGGATTACCACCCCAACTGCTGCTTCAGCTATCAGTTCTGCTCATGTTTATAAAAAATGTCAGGTAGAAGGCATGGAAAATATAGATGAAGGAGAGACTGTACATGATTAATATTTTTACTTTTATTCTACTCCTTTTATTGATTGTCATCAGTTTTGCTACTATTCGTAGCAAAGACTTATTAAGCTCTGTAGTATTATTTGGTGCTTATAGTTTAATGATGTCAATTATTTGGTTAAGCTTAAGAGCGCCGGATGTGGCTATTACAGAAGCAGTTATTGGCATTATTATTACTGTAATGTTTATTGCTCTAATTAGCAAAACTAGACGTAGTGAGAAATGATAATGAGATGGATGAAGGGGGAATGGGTATGCAAAAAACCCTAGTTATTGTACTTCTTGGTGTAATTGGTTTTGCTTTTATGCTTACCGTAATTGATATGCCCAATTTTGGAGAATTAAATGGGCCAGCTTGGCAAGGATCTGCTACATCCTATTTAACCAAATCAAAGGAAGAAACCAGAACCTTAAATGTTATATCGGCAATTTTAATTGACTATCGTGCATATGACACCTTAATTGAGACCACAGTGCTTTTTACAGCTACAGTAGGTGTACTTGCATTGGCCTATGGATATAAAAAGAAAAAGGAGGAGGAATAGGGTATATGAATTATCTTATTATACAAATGATAACCCGATTACTTCTACCTTATATCCAGGTTTATAGTTTTTATATCATTGCTCATGGCCATCTTTCACCTGGTGGAGGTTTTGCTGGAGGGGCTATACTTGGAGCCAGTATGATTTTCTATGCTCTGGCTTTTGGCCTAAAGGCTGGAGTCGAAAAATTCTCACATGGTATGGCCACTGTTTTAGAAAGTAGTGGTGCATTACTCTTTATTTTATTAGGTTTAATTGGTGTGCTTTTAGGAGGAAATTATCTTACCAATGGAAATTTTATACCTATCCCAATGGGCTCAATTGGAAAACTTTTCAGCAGTGGTTTGATCCCGATTATTACCTTTGCGATTGGGGCAAAGGTTGCCAGTACGATGACAACCCTGTTTTATACCCTAATTAAGGAGGATGAAGTTGAAAATGCAGATATTCGAGAAATTGATAACTAATTTTCACTATATGACAGCTTTTATTTTATTTTTAATCGGTTTTTATACCATGTTAACACGTTCTAATCTAATTAAAAAATTGATCGGCATGAATATTATGGATACTGGTGTTTTTTTGTTCCTTGTCTCTATTGGTTATGTTCATGATGGACATGCACCTATTCTCCCTATAGATGAGGTTAAGGAATTACTTTATGTAAATCCACTACCATCTGCCTTAGTTTTAACCGGAATCGTTGTGTCTTTAAGTGTAAGTGCTTTTGCTTTTACATTGATCATGAAGATGTATAAACACTACGGAAGTCTTGATAGTCAAGACATTCTCTGGGCTGAGGTGGATGAATAATGAACATTAACCTTCATCTTCCCATATTATTGGTTGTGTTTAATCTTGGTACTGCTTTTTTAGTTCCGTTACTTTATTATTTTAAACCTAAAAATGGTCCCATCCTAGTAATGATTAGTTCATTTATTTCACTTATTTCAAGTATCCTAATTCTACGATATGTACGAATTTACGGTTCTTTTACTTACCTTTTAGGTAATTGGGATAAAATGGTTGGGATTGAGTTAACTATTGACTATCTTACTGTAATAATGCTCGTATTAATTGATCTAATCTCTTTTCTGATAATCTGGTATACATTAGCTGAAATCAAACTGGAGCTAAAAACTCCAAAGGTTGGATGGTATTTGACTTTAATCATCCTTCTCAAGGCATCTTTAATGGGAATGGTAATGAGCAATGATCTATTTAACATATTCGTTTTTGTAGAAGTATCATTGATCTCATCCACAGCTATAATTGCTATTAAAGGTACGCCAAAAGCGCTAAAGGCAAGTTTTAAGTATTTAATGTTAAACGTGATAGCTTCAGCTTGCATTCTTTTAGCAATCGGAATGACCTATATGATTACAGGACAGTTGAATTTAGATCTGATTCATGAGAAGTTAATGGTGACTGCTTTTCAATATCAACGGGTATTTCTAACCTCTTTAAGCTTGTTTACTATTGGTTTTGGATTAAAAGCAGCGCTATTCCCTTTACACATCTGGCTGCCTGATGCCCATTCAACTGCACCGACTCCGTCAAGTGCACTTCTTTCAGGATTAGTAGTCAAAGGTTATATTGTAGTGATCATACGAATTTTTTATCAGATGGTCTCTATTGAGCTATTAGAAAAGACACCTATGTTGACATTGCTTGGTTGGCTTTCTGGAGCAGCCATTATTATAGGATCAATATTTGCATTGACACAGATAGATATAAAACGTCTTTTAGCTTATTCTAGTATTGTACAGGTAGGATATATTTTCCTAGGTATTTCATTAGCGACACCCGCAGCTTTAACTGGAGCCTTACTTCATATTATCAATCATGCTTTTATGAAAACTACTTTATTCTTAAGTGCAGGATTAATTATCTTCAAAACAGGTAAGCGGAGTAGAGATACTTTAGTAGGTATTGGTGGAGAAACTCCCTATTCAATGGCTGCCTTTACAGTTGCTTCTCTTGCAATGGTTGGAATTCCACCATTAAATGGATTTTTCAGCAAATGGTTTCTGGCTATGGGAAGTTTAGAAGCAAATAAGCCAATTTTTGTTTTTGTTATTCTTTTGAGTAGTCTTTTAAATGGTGCATATTATCTACCGGTTATTATTCGCGCTTTCTTTCCTCTAAAAGAAGTGCATCATACTCTTGAACCAGAACGAATTAAAGTAGATAAATTATTGATATTACCTGTACTCTTATTAGCTTTAGGAAATTTAATCACAGGTTTAGGAATTGATAAAATAATGATTTATGTTGAAAATGCAGTTGAAACATTGCTATAAATTGCGGAAAGGAGGGGGATTAAATGGTGTTGAACGCGATAGGAGCAATTTTAATTCCCATATTTTCATTACCCCTTAACATCTGGGCTTTTCGAAAAAATGAGATGCTTAGAAATATCATCCTTTTTATCCTAACTAGTTTAATTTTTGTTCTTGTTTTAGGTCTGGTTCCTGCTATAAAAGCTGGGGGAAATTTATCACTACATGTATTTTCAATGCTATCTGTTTGGGAGATATTTATCCAAGTTGATCCTTTTGGACTTTTGTTTGCAATGCTTTCATCAGGACTCTGGATTTTCACTGTTCTATATGCTATAGGATATATGAAAGGGTATAAGAATCAATCCAGATTTTTTATCTTTCTAATCCTTTCATTAGGGATTACGATGGGGGTTGCTTTTTCCGGAAACTTATTTACTCTTTATCTTTTTTATGAAATCTTAACTTTTATTACGTATCCACTTGTAGTACATTTTCAGTCTAAAGAAGCTTTAAAAGCAGGGCGTAAGTATTTGACCTATTCCTTATCGGGGGCCGCATTAATTCTATTAGGATTAATATTGACTTATTCATTGACAGGTAGTCTATCGTTTGCCAAAGGAGGACTTTTTGCTGGAAATATAGTTTTGCAAGAAGGTGGCTGGGTTATCGAATTTCTCTTTACACTATTTGTCTTAGGCTTTGGTGTAAAGGCAGCGATTATGCCTCTTCATGGATGGCTTCCTAGTGCTATGGTTGCACCAACTCCAGTAAGTGCACTTTTCCATGCTGTTGCTGTAGTAAATTCAGGGTTATTTGGACTAATCCGTGTTCTTTACGGAGTTTTCGGGATTGAACTCCTAAAAAAACTTATGATGGGGAAAGTTTTCATGATTTTAGTTCTTGGAACCATAGTTGTAGGCTCAGCAATTGCTTTTTTGCAGGAAAATTTAAAAAAACGTTTAGCTTATTCGACGATTAGCCAATTAGGATATATCACACTTGGAGTGTCATTGCTAAATCCAGATGGATGGAGAGGTGGGATTATTCATATTTTCAATCATGCTCTCTTAAAGATCACTCTCTTTTTCTGTGCTGGAATTATTTATAAAATGACACATAAGAAAAAAATCAGTGAAATGCATGGAATTGGAAAAAAGATGCCTTTAACGATGACTGCTTTTACCATTGCAACATTAGGAATGATTGGAATTCCACCTTCAAATGGGTTTATCAGTAAGTGGTATCTCTTACAAGGAGCGTTTAAAGCAGGTTCCATGCTGACAATCTTTATGCTTTTATTGAGCGCATTATTGAATGCAGGATATTTTTTTCCAATCATAATCAATGCATTTTTCAAAAAAGAAACAGAAGATCTTCATATTCATGAAGGTAAATTAGAAGCTCCAGCCATTATGTTGATTCCTGTATTAATCATTGCAATATCTACCTTACTCATTGGAATTTGGCCACAAATTCCCCTCTGGCTGGTTGAGAGAAGTATCGAAATGATGGGAGTAGTTGATTAGTTAAGAGTTAAGAATTTAGTTTGAGTCGGGAGGTGTGTAGATTGGAGAATGTAACGATGTATCAGTCTGTTTTGCCCTTTCTTACAGTAATCTGGCCCTTACTAGGGTTTTTTATGATTCTTTTGTTTGGGAAGAAAAGAGAGGAGATGGCTTATGGAATCGCCATATTAAGTAATCTTGGGGCATTGGCTTCACTTCTTATGATGATTCCTCATCTCCAAAAAGGGGAAACAGTTATTTATAAACTATCACATATGTTTCCACCTTTTGGGTTAAACTTTGAAGTAAAAGTTATCGGACTATTTATGGCTATCTTAAGTTGTTTTCTCTGGTTGGTCGCAACAATTTATTCTAAACCATATCTGCAAAAAAAGGCTAATCATCGTAGATATTATGCCTTTTTAGAACTTACCCTATTGGGATGTCTGGGAGTATATCTAACAGGTGAATTGTTTAGTTTGTTTATATTTTTTGAGATTTTAAGTTTAGCCTCTTTTGTACTTGTTATTCATAATGGAACAAAAGAAGCACTTGAAGCAGGGTATCTGTACCTTTTTATGGGTATATTCGGAGGGCTTTCATTACTCTTAGGGATGACAATCTTCTATTCGTATGGAGACTCCCACACCTTTGGTGAGATGCTAACCTATTTTCCAGACCAACCTTTCTTGAAGATGACAACAGCTTTGCTTTTAATAATCGGTTTTGGGGTAAAGGCGGGGATTTTTCCGGTGCATATCTGGTTACCTCAAGCCCATCCTGTTGCGCCATCTCCTGCGAGTGCATTGCTCTCAGGAGTAATGATTAAGGCAGGTGCATATGGAATTTTTCTGACATTACAGAAGATATTTTTTCATGATTATTCTATTATTGAGAATTTAGGATATCTAGTTACCTGGATTGGAATGATCACGATGCTATTAGGAGCGGTCTCTGCTTTACGACAGAAAGATGTTAAGCGTTTGCTAGCTTATAGTAGCATCAGTCAGATGGGTTATATTATCCTAGCTTTAGGATTAGCAACTTATCTTGGCGAACACGGTCAGTTAGGTTTTACAGGAGCATTCTTTCATATTTTAAACCATGCAATTTTTAAAGTTGGATTCTTTTTGAATATTGGAATCATCTATGTTAAAACCCATAAAAAACATCTTGATCACTTAGGTGGTTTACTTAAAGAGATGCCATTAAATGCGATACTCTTTATAATTTTTGCTGGTGGTATAATAGGTATTCCTGGATTTAATGGCTATGCAAGTAAATCACTAATTCATCATACGTTGAGTGAGGCAATTCATCTCAAAGGCGGAGTAGATCTCATTATCTTTGAAAAGTTATTTATTCTCACAGGAGCTTTTACCTTCGCATATATTACTAAACTTTTTATGAATATCTTTTTGGGGAAGAGACCTAACGAGTTGAAAGTTTATCGAATTCCAACGAAGTTAATGACAACGATGGTTATAACACTCAGTGGATTGGTCCTTGCCATCGGATTATTCCCAAATACTGTTGTAGAAAAATTACTTTTACCAATGGGTATGGAAACAGGTTTTGATCAATATGTAGGAGAAGTTTTTTTTGCTCATTATTCATTTTGGAATTCACATGATCTTCTTGGGGTTATCCCATATTTTATTATAGGTATAATCCTTTACCTGGCAGAAAGCAAGTTTATAATCTTTACAAAACTGGTTCCCGCCTGGTTTGGAATCCGACAGTTAACTGAGGGAATTATCAAACTAGTAAGCAGAACCTTTCCTCTTGCTTATTGTTGGATTAGTCGAACAGCTACTCAGAGTGGGGAAGTGGTTCTGAATTTTTGCTTAAAACATGCCGACAAATTGATCCATTTTGACCGTGATCCGAAAAAAACAAAGATTGGCCCAGTTTCGATTGCCAGTTTAGATTTTAGTAAACTCTGGGTTGCAATTATGTTAGTTTTGTTTTTAATGCTATCGATTTTAAAAATGATTGAGCCGATTGCTTAATGATTGTTTATAAAACTAAAAAGTTTAATTCATAATAACACCTGACTAGAAAATTATAGTTAGGTGTTATTTTTTTAAAGTCGTGAAATTTGCCAAACATTACATTTCTATGGTATAATAATATTGGATTACCAGTTTAAATCAAGGAGGGGAGTAAGGATGCCTGAAAAGAAGTTTAATAATCCATTGAAAGAAGATATTTATTTATCTCGTATACTACAACGTGAAGAAGATATTAGAGGACCATATTTTCGTGATCAAACTGCGATTATTCATTCTATGCCTTTTCGAAGGTTAAAGCATAAAACACAATTTTTCTTTGCACCAGAAAATGATCATATCTGTACACGAATCGAACATGTCCTCCATGTTTCATCTATTGCTGCAACAATTTGCAAAGGATTAGGATTAAATGCAGATTTGGCTCAAGCTATTTCTTTAGGACATGACCTTGGTCATTCACCATTTGGACACACAGGAGAGCAGGCATTAAATGAGTTAAATAAGGAACACGATTTTATTCACGAATTACATAGCTTAAGAGTAGTAGATAAACTTGCTTATAATGGTCAGGGTTTGGATCTCACTTATGCTGTACGAGATGGGATTTTATCTCATTGTGGAGAATGCTTTGAACAATGGATTGAACCTATTACTGAATATAAAGATTTGAATAGTATTCTTAATCGAGCTACATATCCAACAAGCTATGAAGGTTGCGTTGTTCGCATATCCGATAAAATTGCTTATTTGGGACGTGATTTAGAAGATGCTATTACAGCTGGTATGGTAAACAAGGATGATATACCAGAAAGAGTTCTAAAGGATTTTGGTCAAACTAATGGTGAGATGATTGATATCATGGTTCACGACGTTATAACCTGGTCAAATGCTAATAATAAAATTGGATTCTCAAAAGAAGTTCATCATTTAATGACAGAGTTGAAAGAGTTTAATTATAAAAAAATATATTTTCATCCTAAACTTATTCATTATGGTTATTATTGTCGGAGAATAATACGATTATTATACGATCAATTAGAAAAAGTTTTCTTTAAATATGGACTTAATTTTGGCAACTATAAGAATAGTGAATTTCCTTTAGAGAGGAGATTTGGGCATTATTTAAGTGATATGCAAAATCTTTATGAACAAGAGAAATGGCCTGTTCGTCAAATCATATATGATTATATCGCTGGAATGACAGATCAATATGCAATAAAGATGGTACGGGATTTCTTTATTCCTGAACCTATTGATTCATTCCGAAATAAAGAGTTAGAAAACTATAAACTATAAAATATTAGGACTCCAGATTAATCTGGAGTCCATTTTTTTACACCACAATATTTATATCTCTCAAAAGAATGTGAGGGAGCAACATATGCCCTGAATTTATAGCACTTGCAAAATGCAATTTATTTCCTAAAGCAACTACTTGATCCTTTAATATTTCATATATATTAACACCTATAGCTGCATTTTTTACGCGACCAACAATTTTTCCATTTTCGACCTTAAAAGCAAGATCAATATCACTATCAACATCGCCTCTGATCAAATTTCCCATGATTAAACCATACATACTATCAATTATAAGACCTTCTTTAATATCAGCCAACATTTCTTCGAAAGCGACTGTACCAGGCTCCATAATCCAATTACTAAACCATGGGGTAGGAGTTTTAGCATAATCTCTAGGAGTCCACCAGAACCGCCGTGAGGCCTTTCCGTTAGGTTCTAACCCCAGAGCATGAGCTGATTTAAGATGAAGTAGGTAATTTTTTAAGATACCTTTTTCATATAACAGAGTTTTTTGAGCAGGTGTACCTTCATCATCAATTGCTGAACTTTCAGATCCTCCGATAAGTGTCATATCATCAAATAGAGTGATCTTATCATCAAAAATTTGTTCTCCAATCCGGTCTTTTAATGGTGATACTCCTAATCTGATATTCTCTCCTGAAAGACCTGCCACAATAGCAAAGGCAATCTGAGAAAGAGCATTAGGGGTGAGAATAACAGGCATTTTTCCTGGAGAAATTGAACTTTCAACTCGGCCAATTTTAATTTTTTGGATTACTTCATTAGCTAATTCTTCAACTGAATAATCATTAGTCTTTAACTGTCTTACACATCCAACCTCTAATATACTTTGATTTTGAACTAATTGACCATCAGCTCCCAAAATTAAGTTATCAGTTGTGGATTTTGAATTACAGTCATTTGTATTTAAATAATTTTTAGTCTCTCTCTCTCGACGAAAACCACATGATACAGAAATTTGAGGATCATAATCTTTGATTATTTTAACTATTTTTTCACCATCGGCAATATATTCTTCATAAGAACGATCCCAAAGCTGATCATTTTCTAAAGGAAGTGAAGAGGAATAAGTTGGTTTAGAAAAATCATATTCTAGAATATCACCTTCTGTAGATGAATCTAAAGCCATTTTAATTATTTCATCATGGCGATCCATGTTTGAAGAAGAGACCATTCCAATTTTCCCATCTTTTTTTACCCTGAGATTAAATCCAGCAAGGTTTTTTGATGATAGATTTTCTAATTCACCATTAGTAAAAGAAACCTCATCAAGTTTTTTTTCTAAATAGAAAATTTCAGCACTGTCAGCTCCATTTTTCAAACTTTTTTCTAAAAGTTTCAACATGATTATTCACCTCCAATTGTAACATTCTGTATTCTAATCATTGGTCCACCACTTGTCACAGGTAAGGGGAATTGTTCGCCTTTTCCGCAACCACCAAAACTATTTTCGATTTCTTCTTTATTTCCAACCATATCAATATCTTTAAGCGTCTTAAATAGGTTACCAGCCAAAGTAAATCCCTGTACTAATTCGGCGATTTCACCATTTCTAATCATATACCCATGGTGGGCTGTGAAGGAGAAGTTTTCGCCACCCTTTCCACCCTTAGAATCTACTGCAAATACGCCCAGTTCTACATCTTTTATCATCTCTTCAAAGGTAGCGCTTCCAGGTTCAATGGAAGTATTGCGCATTCTAGGGATTGGTGGGTATTGATATGAGATTGCTCTTGCACTACCGGTGGGCTTTTCATCAAGTTTAGCTGCAGTTTCCCGAGAATGAAGATGGCCAACCAAAATACCTTCTTTTAGAAGCACGGTTTTTTCAGCAGGTGTGCCTTCATCATCATAGTGATAACTTCCTCGTAAATCATCAATGATACCAGAATCATAGATATTTAAAATCTCTGATCCGAAACTTGTGCCAATTTTAAGGATTTCCTGCATTGATGGATTAGCAACAATATGATCTGCTTCCATTGTATGACCAAAAGCCTCATGAACAAAAGTTCCAGTTAGATCAGAATTTAGTATAACTAAGTATTTACCACCTTTGATTCGGGGTGCTTCTAAAAGATCAAGAGCAAGTTGGCATTCTTTTTTTATTTTATCTTCTAAACCAAGGAAAACATTAAAATCAGTGCAAGTACCTTTGGTTAAAGCTCCTGTTTGTGTATTTCCATCTTTTACAGCAGTGACTCTAATTGCCATAGCTATATCTGTTTTTTCTTGTTTTATGTAACTTCCTTCAGAATTTGCAAAAATCGTATTCATAAATTTCTCTCTATATGCTGCCTGAGATGTAATAATCCTCTCATCATATTCATCTACTAAGGAACTATAATCTTTTAAAAGTTTAACTTTCTCTTCTAAAGATACCTTACGTGGGTCATTAATAAAAGTAATTTTTGATTCAAACTCAATAGGTTCTACTTTTGCCCAATAACTTTTTTCTTTGCCAACTAATTTAGCCTGCAAAATAGATTTTTTAACTGCTTCCTCGAGTTCTGCTAGATCTTTGAAGACAACAAAACCCCAACCACCTTTAGATAAGGTCCGAACATTTCCACCATAGATAAAGTCTGTATTGATTGACTCCACTTTAGATTTTTTTACATCAATCGTCATCATGTTGGAATCTTCAAGATGAATCTCAAGATAGTCTACCTGATCCTTATAACGAGAGATCACTTCTGTGAGAAGCTTTTTTTGTTCCACTTGTTTCACTCCTTTCAAATTAACACTACAGTATTTCTTTTTTATAGTGTAAAACTCCTTTTTTTAAAGGGTTGATTACAAAAAAAACTCTCGACTAGATGGAAAGTATGAGATTTTTAAAGATCTAGTTATGAAAACAACTATGATTGATAGATTTGACGGAGAGACAATATTTTAAAGAAAATTTGATTTCGAAGACTTCAGAGTACATTTTGATCCTGAAATCTTATTTTGTATACAATTACAGAAAATATATAAAAATAAATGGGGTAAAAAAATATAAATTTTAAGTATTGATTTTTTTTATAAAAAACGGTATACTAAATATAATATTAGAAAAGATTAATGAAATTGGTAGAAAAATGGTCCGTGGTGCTAATTTGATGACTTTGATTCATGCGACTGAAAAAGGAGTGGATAAAATTTTAGCAGATATTGCCTTCGTTTTACCAGTAATTCAGAAAATCCGAGGGGTTTGGACTGCAATTTATAGTGATCTGGATAATCTACAGAACAATATCATTTACAGCTTTATGAAAAAATGATCAAAAACAGTTAAGCTATATGTATAAATGCAGTGTTTTCTTAGTTTCAAATTTAATGATTCTCATAAACAAGTAAATATGTTTGAGTTTAAAAAGGACCTAAACACAACTAAAGTTGAAATAATTTATTTATGTTCCCCAACATTAATTATTCACTCAAATATTTCTCTTGACTAGATGGAAAGGATGCTACTTTTTTACTATTTTTTTTGGTTTGGAGGATATTCTAAGCTGAATGTTTAATTAAATATATAAACGAGTTATTAGGAGGAATTTTCCGTGAAGAAGAGTATAATTTTTTTAGTTTTATTTTCACTTTTAGTATTAATTGGATGTACTGTGCCTGATTTAAATTTATCTACATATAAAGTTAGTGGTACTGTTTATGATGCACTCCATACTCCTATTCCTTATGCTTCTGTAGAGGTAGGTAATAATAACACGACCACTGATTCACATGGTAGATATAGTTTTTCAGGCCTTAAAAATGGATCTTATCAGTTAAGATGCTCTAAGACTGGATTTGAAACTTTTGTAGAAAATATTTATTTGAGTAATGGTGATCTAACGAAAGACATTACTCTAAATGCAGTATCATCTCAAGATTATACTTTAACTGTTCTAAGTGTTAATGAAAATAGTAATTCACCTGTCACAGCTACTGTAACTTTAAAAGATAGCGCAACCAGTCAAGTTATATCCACTAAAACAGGTTCTCAAGTTGCTTTTAACAATCTTCCCGTAGGCAATTATCAAGTATTTGCAGAAGCCCAAGGTTATTTTTCTGAAACAATAATTAACATAGCTGTAAACAATAATACAAATGTAACCGTTCAATTAACCCCAAAACAAACTTATTCTATAAGAGTTCATACTGTTGTTGGTCAAATGCAACTAACTAGTGCCACAGTAAATTTGGTAAATCCAAGTACAAATCAGATTTTATATACACGAGTAGGTAGTGATGTAACATTTTCTGATTTAACAACTGGTTCATATCGCGTAGATGTTTCACATCCTGATTGTTATATAGATTCAAAAGACGTGGTAATAAGCGATGTAAGTCAAGAAGTTTATTTTGAATTACAATGGCTTCCTGCATCTGTTTCTGGTAGTGTAAGCTTTAGCTGTAGAAGCAATTCTTATACTGCTAAGAAGTATAATGCTTTTGATTATAATTTCGAAACATATGGTTTACCAGAATTTTCACTTTTAAGTGAAGATAATGTTGATGGTTTATTAGTTAAGTTTTATGATGATGTAACAGAAGATGAGATTCATAATATTTTATCCAAATATGATGGATATTTTGAAATCGGTTATGGCCTGTACAAAATTAATACAATGGATAATTTATATTTAATTGTGGAAGAATTAGAAGCAGAAGAGAAAGTTCAATATGTTCAGATGAACTATGTAAGCCAATTGATGAGTGTGACACCAAATGACTATTATTATTATTTACAATGGAATTTAGAAATGATTAATATGCCTGTAGCTTGGGAATATATAAAAGGAAGCTATGATAATTCGGTTATCGTTGCCGTACTAGATACAGGAATATTATATAATACTGATCTTAGCTCCAACCTTTTACCAGGTTATGACGTCGTGGATAACGATAATAACCCTACAGATGATGTAACTCTAGAAGGTCAGGGAAGTCATGGTACTCATTGTTCTAGTATCATTGGCGCTGTTACAAATAATAGTGAAGGTATTGCAGGTGTAGGTTGGAATATCAGTGTATTGCCGATCAAAGTTTTTAGAAATGAAAACGGTGAAGTGATCTGTTATGATAATGATGTAATCTCTGGAATTTATAAAGCTATTGAGCTGGGGGCCAAAGTCATAAGCATGAGTTTGGGTACTCATGGTGCTCCTAATCCTGAACAACATCCTGCATATGAAGATGCTTTAAAGTATGCTCAACAACAAGGTGTATTAGTTGTTGCAGCTACTGGTAATGAAGAAGATAATTATTTAAGCTATCCTGCTTCATCTAATTATACAGTAGCAGTTGGTGCAGTAGATATGTATGGTAATCGAGCTTCTTATTCAAATTATGGCTCTGGGATTGATATAACAGCTCCTGGTGGCGGTGCAAGCAATGATAGTGATTGGATTTGGGGATATGTTACGGGATATCCTTATGATGATGTTGCTAATATCGGTGGTATGTGTGGAACTTCTCAAGCAACCCCTCATGTAGCAGCGGTTGCTGGTCTATTATACTCATTAGGTATGACTGATCCTTTCGAAATCTATGCACTTCTCGTAAATACTGCTCAACCAAAATCTGACACTTATCAATATGGGGCAGGTATTCTTGATGCCGGTGCTGCAGTAACTATAGCCGCTGGCTCCCAAGAACCACAAGTATCTATCACAGAAGCAAATATTTTCGCCGCAACTTACGCGGATAATAAATGGTACACCTATACAGACCCAGTGAATCCAGATGCAAATGGTTTTTATAGTCTTTCAGATATTCCACCATATTATAACATGTATATTATAGGCTGGATTGATGTAGATGATAGTAATAGTATTAACGAGGGAGATTATTTTGGCTCAACCAACGGATACTATAATTACGCTCCAAAAGAAAGTTTAAGCCAGGTTAATTTCGAACTTACGAAAATTGAGTATAACACCAATGGAACTACCCAATCTAGTATTATTCGTCAAGAAAACACACTAACTAAGAAAAGATAACAAAAAAAATTTTAAAAAAGTAATTTTTTTTGAAGGAGTTTTGTAGTCTTTGGTCAAATATATAAGTATATAATAAGTTAAAGGAGTGACTATAGTGAAAGCAACAGGTGTTGTAAGACAGGTTGATGAACTAGGAAGAGTAGTACTTCCAATCGAACTAAGAAGAACATTATTGATCGCTGAAAAAGATCCTTTAGAGATTTTTGTAGATGATGAACAGATCGTCTTAAAGAAATATCAGCCTGGTTGTATGTTCTGTGGCAGTGCAAGCAATACTACCAAAATTAAGGAAAAAGTTGTTTGCCGTGATTGTATCAGTGAGCTTGTAGTAGTTTTCCCCGAATAAGGACTTAACTGTTCGCGAAACCCCTGATTATATCAGGGGTTTTTTATTTTGTATCGAAATACAACCATAACATAAAGTAATTAGTTTAAATTCGGTTTTACCAAAAAAATGATTCAGTATGTTTACTAATACCAATAACTATAATTGGTATATTTGTTAATTTAAAATGAATGAGATTTTAAGTAATGATGTCAATCAGATCAATGAATATGTCTTAGATAAAATATATATTCAACTAGAGAATGAACTAAATGAATTAAAGAATGTTTTTGACGATATTGTTAGTAATAATACAGTTTATTTATATATACTAGGACATACAATTTCTTTCCAACAAAAAATAGATCCAATATTGAAAGAATATCCTGAGATTCAGCGTGTGTATATTGAACCAACTGGAGAAGGGGCTAAATTAGCCCAATACTATGCATATCCTGAATTAGATGATAATTTGCCTCAAAAACCTCTCTGGATCAAAAAATGGATTGATCGTCCCATATCATTAGTGGGAGTTTGGGATGGACCCTATCAAACTCCCACTAATGATATGGTATTAACCAATCCAAAAATTACAGTCTGCTACGACAAAAGTAACTGATGGGGACTTAACAATTCACACTGATCTATATCGAAAAGATGAATTAGGAGAATTATCCACAAGCTTTAATCTGATGACTCAAAGTTTAAGAGAAATAATTTTCCTTTTAATTCAGGCTAGTGAAGAAATTCAAAATACCTCATCTGAGTTATATAGCTCTTTTCAGGAAATTACAGCTTCAAATACCCTAAACAATCAACTAATCAATGAATTATCTGAAATTTCAGAAAACCAATCGCTTAATTTAACAGAGTCATCTAATTTGACTAGTAACATATTTTTATCATTAAAAAATTTTGCTAACGAGATTGCTGAGGCGAAGGAAAACTCTACTCAAGTTCTCAAAAATGCTGATAAAGGACAGGCAGAACTTCATAATACCATCAAGACTATTCATAATATTAATGAGAATACCCATAGTATTATTGTCACAATAGATGAACTTAACTCAAAATCAAGAGAAATCAATGAAATAACAAATTTAATTCATCAAATTACAGCTCAAACCAACCTGTTAGCTTTAAACGCCGCCATTGAAGCTGCTAGAGCAGGAGAGTCCGGCTTAGGTTTTGCAGTTGTTGCAGACGAAATTCGTAACCTCTCAGAGCAGTCTCGAAAGGCCACAGAACATATTGAAATTTTAATCAATGAAGTTCAAACACAAATTAATCATGTAAGCAATAAAGTTCAAGACCAGCTTAATGATTTTAAAGGTGAAGTGTCTAATGTTGATAATATTGGTAAAATTTTTGGTCAAATTGTACATGATACACTGATTGTAGATCGTAATATACAAAAAATGAATATTTGAACTTCAAATCCTGTTTTATGAAAAATTAAAGAGACAGATTAGAAATAAACAGAAGTAACTTTAAGATAAGGAGGTAAATTAAGATGATAAAAGCGACTGCCTTTATTAAAGGTGGATTGGAAAATGAAAAATTGGGATAAAAAATAAAGAACTCTGCTAAAAATTGTTGGCAGAGTTCTTTTATTTCTAAAAATTTTAAGAGACGTCACGCTTATAAATACGGAAAGTTTTACTTAACTTCCCACCAGCGCCCTCAGCATCCCGACACATGGCAGGATTTAGCTCGGCAATGGTTGAACCTTCACCTATGGTCATTCCCTTCTTAATAGCTGCTTCAAAACTTCTAAGGTAAATAGAGGCAGTAACTCCCTTTTTTTGATAATCTGGAACAACGAAGAGAACAAAAATTCGAGCAGCATTGATTTTTCTCTTATACCACAGGAATTTAAAAAAACCAAATGGAAGTAGACGACCATTAAGGTGTTTAATAGCTTGGTTATAATCAGGCAGTGCAATTGAGAAACCGATAGGTTCATTTTTATCATTTCTTGCTATATAAACTAATTCAGGATCTGCAACTGGTTTCATTGATTTCATAACTACTTCAATGTCTTCAAAAGTAGGAGGATAAAAATCAGGCCAATCTGACGGCATTGCTACATCCATTATTTTTTTTACATCTCTTGCTTCATTATAAAGGTCTTTAAGATTAACTGGATCAACTCTAAATTTATATTTTTTTTGAGCATATTCCGCTACTTTTTTAAATCTTTCAGGAATACCTTGGGTTAAGTCATAGTGATAGCCAAAGAAATCCCAAAACTTTTCGAATCCATAACTCGTAAAAAGCTTATTATAGTATGATGGATTATATATATTCATCACCATAGGAGAATCTTCAAAATTTTCAAGAAGTAATCCTCGATAATCGTCACCATTTGGTGGGGCAAGTGGGCCAATTATAGTAGTCATCCCCTGACCTCTTAGCCAGTTCATTGCATAATCAAAAAGAGCCTTAGATACTTCTTCTTTATTAATTGATTCAAATAAAGTAAGATAACCCTGTTTAATCTTTTTAAATTCATTTAGTTTTTTGTTGATGCCAATACATAGCCTTCCGACAGTTTCTCCATCTTTCTTAGCAAGAATTAGAACAGATGGTCCGCTTGTCGTAAGAGTATTCGATTTTCCTGTAATCGTCTTTTTCATTTCAGAAACGAGAGGTGGCACCCAAACAGGATCATTTTTATAAATTTTCCAAGAGAGTTTTATAAACTCACGTCGAAGCTTTTTTGTTGTAACTTCTACGATTTTTACGGTCATTGTATCATCTCCTTTGTGGTAAACAACAATTAGTCACTTATTACATTTTTCTGCATATGTTTTCTATTACCTTCTTTTAGAATGAAGGATATTTTATATTTGTGTAGAAAGAAAATATAGCTTTGCTAATTTTTCAAAAGCAAATTTGGTACACAAGTAACAAAAAGGAGAATAAATAATGAAAACTCAATTGTATGTAATCCCCTTAGGGGAACAGATGACCTTAGCTGAACAGATAAGTTTTTTGCCATTTATTCCTGCTGTAAAAAGAGAACGAGTCAAGGCATTTCGGTATTGGCAGGATGCTCAAAGAACAATTTTAGGATATAGTCTACTTACCTTTGCTTTAAATCAATTAACTGGCTTACCAAGAGATGAGATGGAATTTACTTTTGATTATTATGGTAAACCCCACATAAAAAACTGTCCTTATCATTTTAATCTATCTCACGCAGGTGATTGGATTGCATGTGCGATCAGTTCAGATATTGTTGGAGTAGATGTAGAGAAGATTCAAAATATCGATCTCTCAATTGCTGAACATTTTTTTGCGGAGCCAGAAGCTCATGATCTCTTTCTTCTCCCAGAAGAAAAACGAAAAGAATATTTTTTTAAACTATGGACTTTAAAAGAAAGCTATATCAAGGCAGAAGGGAAAGGAGTTTCTATTCCTCTTGATTCTTTTTGGTTTCATGTTTCTGAGGATGAAGAAATTCAGTTTGATACACATGCTAAAACTAAAGATTGGAACTTTAAACTATTTGATTTTAATCCTGGTTACAAACTAGCTATATGTGTACTTAATTCTAACTTTCCTGATGTGCAATTTATCTCAAGAGATAAGATTAAATAAATATAGAAAGGGTTTCAAAATGAGTAAGATCATTATTCAGGAATGTTCTGATGTTACTTTAGAATTTCTGCAAATACAGCCCTCTCTCACGTTAAAGTTGGAGCAGACATACTTAGGCACCATCTGATATGATGAACGGCAGGGTGGCCGCTATAAGGAGCAAATTAGACGAAAATAATTTTAGCCATATCCCTATTCTTTCCTACTCAGTTAAATATGCTTCAAATTTTTATGGACCTTTCCGTGATGCTACCAATTCCGCTATTTTGCAAAAGATGTGACTCGGATTGTGAACTCGTTCAGCTAAAGCTGAACATCGGGGCTTCAGTGGGGGATTCTACCCCCACTGAAGAATAAAAACAATTGCCCCCCACTTATAGAAGTGGGGGGCTTATCTCAAAAGATAAATGATGAAGCTTCTGGTATATGCCAGGAGTTTTTTTTTACTATAAACCTGAATATATTTTAAAAAAATAGGTATAATATTTTAATGTAATTACCAAATGTGCAAAAGAATCTAACGATGAGAGGGATTTAGATGTTTAGTTTTCTTAAAAGTTTATTTTTCGAAAAAAATGAAACCGTAAAAAAGAGTTATCAAACACCACAAATAACAAAATCCCTTAAAAAGAATATTGCTTTATTTAAAGCAATATTTGATAATGATGACACTATCATCTATCGAGAATGCGAAACCTTAAATGGTTCAAGTTGTTGTTTGATCTTTGTTGATGGGATGATCAATAATGAAGTTATCAATAAAAATGTTATCGAAAGGATTATGAATTATCCAATTCCACAAGATATTTCGACTAACAATCTAATAGATTTTTTTACACGAAAAGTCATCGTAGTTGACGATATTAAAAATAAAACTGATCTTGACGAAATAACGAGTTCAATTTTATATGGAGACACCTTATTATTAATTGACGGTGTTAAAGAAGGATTATTACTCAACTCAAAAGGTTGGCAAACAAGAGCTATATCAGAACCTGAAACAGAGAATGTAGTTCGAGGTCCAAGAGAAGGATTTACTGAGTCTATGAGTCTTAACATATCTTTATTGAGAAGAAAGATCAGAACTCCACAATTAAAATTTCAATTTAAGGAGATGGGTTTGCGAACAAAAACAAAAATCTGCATTTGTTATATAGAAGATCTTGCTTCAGATAAAATACTCAAAGAGGCTATCAAACGGTTAAATGCTATCGATATTGATGGAATCTTAGAATCTGGTTACATTGAAGAATTTATTCAAGATTCACCTTTGTCACTTTTTAAAACAATAGGCAATACAGAAAGGCCAGATATTCTTGCTGGGAAATTATTAGAAGGCAGAATCGGGATCTTGTGTGATGGAACCCCTTTTGCTTTAACTTTTCCATATGTTTTTCTAGAAAACTTTCAAGCAAATGAAGATTATTATAATAATTTTATTGTTGCTTCTCTGAATAGAATCTTAAGATATATCGGTTTTTTCCTGACCACAAGTATACCAGCAATTTATCTTGCTTTAATTACTTACCATCAGGAAATGATCCCAACACCACTTCTTTTAAGTATTTCTGCGGCTAGAGCGGGGATTCCATTTCCAACAGTCGTTGAAACTCTCATTATAGGATTAAGCTTTGAGATTTTAAGGGAGGGTGGGGTTAGGCTACCTAAACCTATTGGTCAAGCTCTGAATATAGTTGGTGCTATCGTCATTGGAGAGGCAGCAGCAACGGCAAAACTGATCAGTTCACCTATGGTTATAGTTACCGCATTAACTGGGATCTCAGGTTTTGCTACACCGAAAATGTTGGGTGCTGCTGTTCTTATAAGACTCACCTTTTTACTCTTAGCCTCCTTTTTTGGCATGTATGGGTATATGTTTGGAGTAATTGGACTATTCATTCATTTGATGTCACTTAGAAGTTTTGGAGTTCCCTATATGATCAATTTCGATTCACTAAAACCTCAGGATTTAAAAGACACTGTAATCAGAGCACCCTGGTGGTATATGAAACTTCGTCCAAAATTAATTAACAAAAAAAATTTTAAACGTCAAGCTAAATTGCAGCGATTACAAAAGGGAGGGAAATAATGAAAAAGATCAGAAAGATGATACTTTTTATCATTTTATTTACCTCAATTATTTTCCTTAATGGCTGCTGGAACTATAGAGAAATTGATGATTTAGCAATCGTCCTTGGCGCTGCTATCGATATCAACTCTAAAGATGACTATATTGTTACAGTAGAAATTCTCAATCCTCAAACATCTGGAAAAGGAACAGAATTTGTACCTGTACTTTTCAGTATAGAAGGAAAATCTATATTTGATGCAATAAGGAATTTTGTTTCTAGAACAGGAAAAAAATTGTATTGGAGCCATACTAAAGTAATAATCATCTGTGAAGAAGTTGCTAGAAAAGGAATTATCCCAGTTCTTGATTTTGTTCATCGTGACGGGGAAGTTAGATCTGATATGTGGATTCTGATCTCTAAAGAAAAGACTGCTAAAGAAATTCTTAAAAGTGATATTAAAATAAATAATTCTGTCTCATTTCATTTAGAAGGAATTTTAAAATCTCAAATTAGTATTATGAAATATCCTAAGATCGAATTATGGAATTTCATACAGAGATTTTCCGCTACAGGAATTTCTCCTATTTTGCCTTCAACAAATATTATCGATTATAATGGACAAAAACTTTCACAGGTTTATGGAACGACTATATTTAAAGGTGACAAGATGATAGGCTTCCTAAATGGCATTGATACCAGATCTATGTTATGGATTACAGAAGAAGATATTGGCGGAATTTTAGTTCAGGTAGACGAAAAAAACGGGTCAAAATCCAGAATTACATACGAAGTTTTTAGCGTAGAAAGAATGATTAAGCCAATTTATGACAAGGGCCAGTTGACAATGAAAATTGATATAAAAACAAAATTAGGAGTCGGTGAATTGAGTAAAACAAGTCCTAAATATTATGATGAAGGAACTCTAAAGGTTTTAGAGGATAAGATTGAGATTTACTTAAAAGATCAGATTAAAAAAGTGATCGAAAAGGTACAGAAAGAGTATCAAAGTGATATTTTTGGTTTTGGTAGCATCTTACAAATTGAAATGCCTGATGTATGGAGAAAATATGAAAATAATTGGGATGAAGTATTTAGTCAATTACAAACTCAGATTCATGTGGAGGCAAATATAAATACAAGTGCTTTGATAGCAAAACCTTTGAAATAAGGAGAATTGCGAAATGGTTTTTATAATAGTTTTTCTTTATGTACTTGTCGGATTTATTGAAGGGATTAATCTGAGTAGAAAAAAACAAACAAAAATGCTGATAGTTTATCTTTTCATGATGACTGGAGCGTTGCTTATTAGTGTTTTACTGATTCTTGGCGTTAAAATCCCCAGTCCTGCTAAAGGTATTCGAAGTGTTGTTTTATTCTTTCAAGATCAGATAGGGGGGATACTTCAATGAAAAGGGAAGTTATTTCTGATCGTCAGGGAATTTATCTTATAACTTTATTTATCATGGGAAGTACTTTAATTCTTGGAACAGCAGCACAAGCCGAAAAAGATATATGGTTAGCGATTCTGCTTGCTATGGTTTTTGCATTCCCTACTCTTTCAATGTACGCCAGACTTCATGCACTTTTTCCAGGAAAAGATCTTTATGATATTTTAGAATTTGTTTTTGGGCGATATCTTGGAAAAATAATAAGTTTTGTTTATATCTGGTTTGCTTTTCATTTAGGCACGCTGGTTTTAAGAAATTTTGGTGAGTTTCTTACTACTGTAGGTTTGCTTGATACCCCAACAGCTTTACTTTATGTCATTATGATACTACTCTGTCTATGGGCTGTAAAGGAAGGGATTGAGGTTTTAGGTAGATGGGGAGAGTTTTTTATAAAAATTATCATCCCTTTAATTTTACTTACGATTATTTTAGGGATTCCAGATATGACTATAAATAATATTCGACCAGTTTTTTATAATGGAATTAAACCTATCTTAGATGGAGCATTTTCCACTTACACATTTCCTTTAGCTGAGACGGTTATATTTATGATGGTCTTATCACCTTTAAAAGAAGAAAATTCATCCTATAAAATATATTGGGTGGGACTATTGATTGGTGGCTTTATTATATTTATATCGGCTTTCTTTGAAATTCTGGTATTGGGAGTGAATTTATATTCCGAATCTTATTTTCCAGCATACATAGCAGTAAGTAGAATTAATATTGGCGATTTTCTTCAACGAATGGAGATTATTGTCTCTATCACTTTTTTAATAGGTGGGTTTATTAAAATCAGCATCTGTTTGTTAGCGGCAAGTAAAGGCATTGGGAAGGTGTTTGGGTTTGATGATTATAGAATTCTAGCAACCCCTGTAGCTTTACTGATGGTCAATTTAGCTTACTTTATCTATGATAGTATTATGGAAATGACTGAATGGACTTTTAAAATATGGAATATGTATGCTTTTCCTTTTCAGGTAATCTTGCCAATTTTGATTCTTATTGCTGCTGAGATAAAAGTTCGTAGAAAAAGAAGGGAATAATCTATAAGTTTATATATATTTGGAGCCTCTATTGGAGTTAAAAAAATTTTGATTTTAAAGATTACAGATTTTTATTAAAAAAATGTACACACCTTTACCCATTCCGACATATACTAGTAAAGTAAGGTATCTTTTTTAGAGAAATCTATCAACTCAAAATAGAGGTGAGGTGAGGGCAATGTTTTCACTGAATAAACCGAACCCAATGACTCGCCCAGATATGCAAAATGAAATTCTTCGCCGGCTGGAGAATGGTGAAATCTCTGTCACTAAAGCTTTTAATTTGTTGAATCAGTCTTCCACAGGTCTGGAATATAATTCAAAAACATATGATATTAAAGAAAATATAAATCGGCTAGAAGAATGTTTGAATGAATTAGATAAAATGATTGGTTTGAAGAGAGTTAAAAAACTTATACATGAATATCAGGCTTTTATCGAAATCCAGAAACGGCGGAAGAATGTTGGATTGAAGGTAGAACCTTTGGTAATGCATATGATCTTTAAAGGAAACCCTGGCACGGGTAAAACGACTGTAGCACGGATTATTGGTAAAGCTTTTAAGGAATTAGGGGTTATAGAAAAAGGACATATGATTGAGGCAGAGAGGGCTGATTTAGTTGGGGAATATATTGGTCATACGGCACAGAAAACGCGTAAATTAATTCAGAAGGCAATAGGCGGGATTCTATTTGTTGATGAGGCATATTCGCTGGCCCGGGGTGGTGAACGCGATTTTGGTAAAGAAGCTATTGATACAATGGTCAAAGCATTAGAGGATCATAAAGATAAATTGATTATTATCCTTGCTGGATATCGCGATGAGATGGATGATTTTTTGGCGACTAATCCAGGTTTAAAATCTCGTTTTCCCATTCATCTAGATTTTGAAGATTATTCTTTGGAAGAGCTAGTCAGCATTGCAAAAAAGTTTGTTGATGATAAAGAATATAAATTATCATCAACGGCTAAAACCTATCTTTATAGACTTTTATCCAGTATGAGAATGGATGGTGACTTACATTCAGGAAATGCGCGCACTGTGCGTAATCTGATTGAAAGAGCTATTAGACTTCAAGCAGTTAGGCTTTTAGATGAAGAAGAGTTTCGCAAAGAAGGACTGATGGTTTTAGAGAGAAGGGATTTGGAAAAAGGGGTGGCAGAATGTCCAGATGTCTAATCTTAGGGAGGCCTAATGTTGGTAAGACGTGTTTTTCTTTGAATTTTGCAGAATACATGGGGCTTAAACAAATTCGGATGACAGTCAAAGAACCTGCTGGATTTATGGCAATCCATACATATAAAATAGATGAAGCTAGAGAAGAGTTAATCTCTCCTGAATTAAATCGAACCCGTTCTCTCAATTCATTGGACTTAAAGCTGCCCTTAGGAAAAGGAAAAGGACGCCTGACACTGATTGATAGTTGTGGTCTTGATGATGGGATACATCCTGAGTATGAGGTTCGTAAAGCTATGGCTCAAACGATTGGGGAGATTAAAGAGTGTGAGATTGTTCTTCATATGATTGATCTTTCGAAGGTTGTTCGGAATAATAAATTAACATTTCCTTTAATAGATAATATGATTTATAACTATGTAGGTTCAAAGCAAGCATATGCCTTACTCGCGAATAAGATAGATCTTCAGGGTTCTAAAGAGCATTTAGAATTTCTAAAAAAAGAACTGAAGAAAGTTTTGATTATTCCAATCTCAGCCCTATTTCAATTAGGGTTTCGCGAGGTGAAGAGTTTTGTTTGGAGAAATCTATGATTATTTTGTGAAATGGATGGTAATTTGTCTTGTGGGAACAATAATAAAGCTGATGGATGATTATTTAGACCAGGATTTAGACAAAATAGAAGGGAAATATACTTTAGCAATGATTTTAGATAAAGCAGTATTGCCATATGCGCTTCTTATGATCACTTTAGCTATGGCAATTGATCCTGGTTTAACTGGTTCCCTTTTTCTAGCTAGTTATGCTATAGGTATGGGGCATGATTTAAAACGTACTTTGCCATTAGGATGGACTGGATTAACTGAATCGATTCTTTTTAGTTTATTTGGATTTTTAGTTTTTGGATTTAGTGAGATGATCAGTTCTTTGATGGTTATTATAAGTATCCAATTTGTAGATGATTTTTTAGACTATTATACTGATGTTCATTTTTCTAGGCGTAATTTTGTTAATCGTTTTGGATTTTTTGAATCATTGTTGATATGTTTTATAACTTTTATAGTGGCGATGGTTCTTAATTGGCAAAAAACAGTCATTGTCTATATTTCGCTCCCGATAGTGCTGATAATTGTGGGATATGGAAAAAAAATGATTAAAAACGAGGATGATAATCATGAATTATAGCTTAGTTCTTTTTTTTGGAATGTTTATATTTTTAGTTGGTTTTATGTTAGGGAGAAAGGTGGGATTAGAAGAAGGGGAAAAAACTGGTCTAAAAAAAGCTCCGTTAGAGATTAAATGTCGCTCTCTTGAAATGGGAGAATGTATAATTTGCGGTATAACTAAAAATTTTCAAGATTATGCAGGGAAACTGTAACTTTTGTAGAAATTATCTGTAAATCATAAAATCGAAGGAGGCTATAGAATGAAGAATCAATTTAATCTTCAAGATAGCTTTTTAAACCAGGTACGTCGGGACAATATCTCTGTTACAATTTTTTTAGTGAATGGTTTTCAACTGAAGGGTCTTGTTAGAGGTTTTGATAATTTCACAATAATTTTGGATAGTGACGGCAAGCAGCAGATGGTGTATAAACATGCTATTTCGACTATTATTCCTGTTGTAAAAGTAGAAAGTCTGTTCAGTCGTCCAGAAAATCGTGAGGGTGAAATTTCTGGTGCATAATTGTTTGAGTAATAAATGTACACGAATTCTTTTATAAAAAGATGGTAATTTACATATTATAAAAGAGGAAAAAGATTGATAGTATAGCTATCAATCTTTTTTATATAAAAGGAGGATTTAATATGCAAGTAAATTTCACTAAAATGCATGGACTTGGCAACGATTTTATAATTATTGACCTCTTTACACAACCAGATTTGAATTATCAACTCTACTCTAAAAATTGGTGTCGTGGCCATTTTGGGATAGGAGCAGATGGGCTAGTACTAATCCAACCTCCAAACAATCAAGAAAATGATTTTAAAATGACCATCTATAACTCTGATGGTAGTGAAGCTGATATGTGTGGAAATGCGATTCGATGTTTTGCAAAATATGTTTTTGAAAAAAACATGACCACTGATTTAGAGTTTAGAATTGAAACAAAAGCAGGAGTTATTATTCCAAAAGTTTATGTAACTGAAGGAATTGTAGACCAAGTAAGAGCGAATATGGGTTTACCACGTTTTCATCCTGAAGATATTCCTGTTAAAATATCAGGAGAAGATGTGATAAATAAAGAAGTAAGATTTGGTGATGCTTTTTACCGGATCAATGCTATTTTTATGGGAAATCCTCATTGTGTGATCTTTACAGAAGATGTGACTCATTTGCCTGTTGAGAGGATCGGTCCAATGGTTGAAATTGACCCTATATTTCCAGCTAGAGCGAATGTGGAGTTTGTTGAGGTAATCAACCGCAATGAAATTCAGATGCGGGTCTGGGAGCGAGGAGCAGGCTTAACTCTCGCTTGTGGAACAGGGGCCTGTGCTTCTGTCGTTGCCTGCGTAAAGAATGATCTGACTGATGCTAAGGTAACTGTTCATTTGCCTGGAGGTGATCTATTGATAGAGTGGGAAGAAGGTGAGGCTGTTTTCATGACTGGCCCGGCTAGCTATGCTTTTACTGGGCAGATCATGGTTGAGCAGATTGATAAAAAATAACCAATGGAAGTGAGGAATGTCATTTGGAACTTGCACGCCATGTTCAAAATCTACCCCCATATATTTTTGCGAAGGTCGATGAAATGATTAGCAAGGCTAAAGCAAATGGAGTAGATGTGATCAATTTTGGTATTGGAGATCCAGATCAACCAACCCCACCACATCTTGTACAAAGAGCAATAGAAGCAGTTCAAGATCCGTCTACCCATTCGTATCCAACTTATGTTGGCATGAAAAGTTTCCGTAAGGCTGTAGCTGATTTTTATCAAAAAAGATTTGAGGTCATTCTGGACCCAGATAAAGAAGTATTAGCTTTGATTGGGTCAAAGGAAGGGATTGCTCATTTACCCTGGTGTATTATTAATCCTGGGGATGTTGCTATAGTTCCAGATCCAGGTTATCCAGTTTACAAAACATCGATTACTCTCTGCAATGGTGTTCCATATATAGTTCCCATATTAGAGAAGAATGATTTTCTTCCTGATTTAGATAAGATCGACCATCAAATCGCCAAACGAGCCAAGTTAATGTTTTTAAACTATCCTAATAACCCTACTGGTGCTACTGCTAGTAAACAGTTTTTTGAAGAAGTGATTCAATTTGCTCTTGAATACGATATCATTATTGCTCATGACGCTGCTTATTCAGAGATGGGTTTTGATGACTACATACCTCCAAGCATTTTACAGATACCACAAGCTAAAGAGGTGGCAGTAGAATTTTTCTCTCTTTCTAAACCTTATAATATGACAGGATGGAGAATTGCTGCTGTGGTCGGCAATCCTGAAATTATTAATGCTCAAGGGCGAGTGAAGACAAATATGGATTCTGGAATCTTTGAAGCGATCCAATATGTGGGGATTGAAGCTTTGGCTGGCCCTCAAGATTGTGTTCGGCAAAATGTTGAACGATATAAACAGCGCAGTGATTTGGTACTATCTTATTTAAAAGAATTGGGTTGGAATATTCAACCTACAAAAGCGACTTTTTATCTTTGGATTCCTGTTCCTAAAGGATTTACTTCTGAAGAGTTTTGTACTTATGTCTTCAATAAAACTGGGGTATTTTTTACGCCAGGAATAGGTTATGGGGAATATGGTGAAGGGTATTTTCGAATCTCTTTGACCCAGAGTGAAGAGCGCATAAAAGAAGCGTTTAAACGGTTGAAGAAAGAGGGGATAGGGTATCGTCAAAAATTATAAAGAGGATTATTCACATCGGAGAAGAATAAATTATTATAGGAATGTAAAGGGGACGATATCATGAAAAAATTAAGATTTCAAAACCTCTTGTTATTATTAATCATATTCTTCTCCATCAATTCTTCTTTATATGCTAAAAGTCTTATTGAAGATCAATGGCAACAATTTATTTACGCGGAATCTCTTGAAACTATAGAACTTGACGATCAGATCAAAATAAGATTTGAGCAAACTGTAGGATATGCCAATCTAGGAAATATTGAAGAAGCAATGAACGAACTAGAGGTTTTGAAAGAATTAGAAGGTGGGAAATTTACACACAAACTCATCAAAGATTATATAGCTATTGTTAATGAAGATTCAGAAAACTTATTTCTTTTAAATTTTTTAGCCTTTGCTTATTATGCCAATTCTCAATACTTATCCTCAGTTTCTTACTTTGATAAGATAATCAAATTGGACTCAGAGAATTTTTGGGCGTATCTCTATCTTGCAATTGTGAAAGGTGAGTTAAAAGAATATGATTCATCTCTTGAACTTCTCCTGCGAGCAAAAGAGATTGAAGAGAATGAATACCTTCATTTGCTTTTAAGTCTAGCTTATTATAAAAAGGGTAAGTATCTTCAAGCGATGTGGCATTTAGGCAAATCAGGGAATATTGCTGTTAAATTTCTTAGATAAAAGTGATTATTGCTTGGCTCCCCTTAAAAAAAATAAAAAAATTTATAGAATAAAATTAGGAACAATTATACAAAAATTATTGATCGGGGGCATTAATTGATGAAAACTGGGAACCCACTAAATGAACAGATTGAAGTTCTTCGTGCAAAAATGATAAAATACTATATAGGTAACGACAGAAAAAACGCTGTTGAAATAAGCCAGAAGCTTGATCGCAAAATTTATGATTACTTACAAATCTAGCATGAAGAACTAATAGCAAGATGAAAAAAAGAGATGGATTCGTTCCATCTCTTTTTTGAGTAAAAAAGAAAGAAATTGTGCAATCTATTAATAACTAAATGTTTTAAAGAGGTTGATAAAAATGCTGCAGACAAGTTTGCAAATTTTAATTATCTTTATCTTAACAATTAGCTTAATGAGATTAATGGGAAAGTCTAGCATTGTACAATTAACTCCATATGATTTGGTCGCAATTATTATGGTAGGAACAATCGTTGCTGAACCTTTGATCACCACAGAATTTGCACCATCTATTGTGCGAGCGCTCTTAATTGTTGTTTTTTATCTAATATTTGCAAAGTTGAGTCTTAATCAAGTTATAAATAAATTTTTACTGGGAAAGCCTAGTATATTAATTAAACATGGAAAAATAGTGGAAGATATCTTAGAAAAAGAACATGTTTCTCTAATACAGTTACTCTCAATTTTAAGAACTGCTGGTTATTCTAAGTTAACAGAAATTGATTACGCTATTTTAGAACCAACTGGTTCGATAAGTGTAATTCCAATCCCATCAGCACGTCCAGTTACTTTAGCGGATTTAGATATCGAAGGAGAATATGAAGGATTGCCTCTATCTGTGATGATTGATGGAATTATTCAAAAGAAAAATTTGAAATTAATTAATAAAGATGAGACCTGGTTAAAAGACAAACTAAAGGAAAAAGGAATCACTGATCTAAAACAAGTAATTTACGCTTTTGTTGACGACAAAAGTGAATCTATCTATTATGATTTAAGAAATGAAAAAGTTGATTCTACTCAAAATTCAGATATGCAGAAAACTAAAAAAGATATTTATCTTATCAAAGGTTGTAAAATACAATCGGCGGGTTTAAAAGAGGCAAAAATAACAAAAACAGAACTTTTAAATTGGCTTGGTACAAATAGTATAGATGGTATTGATGAGATGGTATTACATCAACGATTACAAGTAAAAAGAAAAAGATAAGACCCCCACTTCTAGAAGTGGGGAGAATTGTTTTTAATCTTCAGTGGGGGTAGAATCCCCCACTGAAGCCTCAATGTTCAGCTTTAGCTGGACGAGTTCACTGGGAGACAAAAAATCAGAGAGTTACAATATGAGTAAAAGACCTGAGGGGGCAAATCTTTAACCCATTTTTTACTTTTCTAATTATGTATACGCAGAAAAGTAAAAAAAGTTTCATTCAATTAATAAAAATTTTTTGATCTGATTTTTTACAAATTGTTTAATATACTATGTTACGATAAACACCAACAACTTTACCCAATACTTGTAATTGCTTGACTAGAATTGGCTCCATAGAGGAGTTCTCAGGTTGGAGACGATAATAATCATTTTCTTTAAAAAAACGTTTAACTGTAGCTTCATCTTCAATTAAAGCAACAACGATATCACCATTATTAGCATATGTTTGTTTACACACAATAACATAATCTCCATTGATAATACCAGCTTCAATCATACTGTTACCTTCAATTTGTAACATAAAGAGAACCTGGTTTTTACTACCACGAATATAATCAAGAGGGAGAGGGAAGAAATCTTCAATATTTTCCACTGCTAAAATAGGTAGTCCAGCAGTAACTTTACCTACAAGAGGTATATGAACTATTTCTTTTTGAGGACGATTAATCGAAAATTCGCCTACCAATACCTCAATAGCCCGTGGCTTTGTAGGGTCTTTACGAATATATCCTAATTCCTCTAGAGTATTCAAATGACTATGAACAGTAGATGGAGAGCGAAGATCTACAGCTTGAGCTATTTCACGAACAGATGGTGGATATCCTTTAATTTGTAGTTCTCCCATGATAAATTCTAAAATTTTTCGTTGACGTGGAGAAAGATCTTCCATAAGTTTGTACCTCCCAACTAAGCTATATTTTACTATATTCATTATAACATACGTTCGGCAAAAAACAAACAGTTGTTCGAAAAAAAACAAAAAAATGTTGACAGAGAACAGTTGTTCTGTTATAATGAAATTGATCATAGAACATGTGTACGGATATACTTTTTGGAGGTGCTACGATGAAAGATTATATATTTATTAATTATAAAAAGAAGAAGATAAAAAAATGGCTCGTTTTTCTAAATTTTTTATTTTGTCATTGGCAATATCGCTAATTCTATTTACTACACTTTTCTTTAGTTCTCCTTTTGCCAATAGTAATAAGGAAAATAAAACAATGAATGAAGTGGTCGTTGTTCAAGGTGATACCCTTTGGTCAATAGCTAAAACATATAATTCTTCTGATAACGATATTCGGGAATTAATTTATTATATAAAAAAGATCAATCAATTAACTACAGCTCAGATTCATCCTGGACAAACTTTATTTATTCCAAATTTATAAGATTTCGTTTGTGGATTTCAATTTATAGATTTCTTTATGCTAATAGCCGAAAAGACTCCTACCTCTAAGCGATAGCGTAGGTGGGGGAGGTTCAATCTTTCAACACAAATAGTATATAAGGTTTCCCTCTATATATTATCTACCCTCATTTTGCATTATTATTAAAATGCAATACCTTATTTGTCATCTATATTATAGATGACATTTTTTTTAAAAAAATGTATATCGCCATCGCCTTGGATTTCCAATAGGAACCATGTGGAAGATAACTAAGATATTCTAGTATTGCTAACTAGCATTAATAGTATAACTTATAGTATATCAATAAGTATTTATCACAGTTCCCATAAATATATCATAGTATATATCAAAAAGATAAATTACAGTCCTCAATCAGTACTAAAAAAATATAAAAGGGAGGGATCAATATGGGAAAAGGTTATAACAGAGGGATTGGTGGTTGTGGATGTTTATTACTACTACTTGTAATTGTCATTGTTTTTGCGATAGCAGATTAGTAAAGTGAGCATTCAACGACATTTCAGAAGGTGAAGTTCCACTCCTCTATAGTTGATGGTATAAAGATCTACAATAATTTTAAAACTACAGTGAAAATTCAAATTTCATTCTGAAGTCGTTGAACTTAAGAAAGAATAACGTAGTTATTATTTCGACTTTAAAAGCATAAATTGTTAATTTATCTTCTACAAATTTAAATACTCTAATATAAATCATAAAAAACCCTGCAGATTCACACAACGTGAAACTGCAGGGTTAAAGTCGATGTAATAACTATACTGATTCATTTATTTTTTCGAAAACTCCTTTATAATAATACACTTCACACAATGAATCTAGCAATTTTTGAGAGTTTGGATTTACAAAGGGTATCATAGCTTTCATTAGATTTATCTCTTTTTCGTAATTGCTATTATCATATTTCCCTAAGATATCTTCTTTTAAGTATTTTATTCTTTCTTGTAACAAAAGTTCATTTTCCGGGTTTTCATTTTCTATTTTTTTTTTTGGGATTGAGTGCATTTCAATATCTCTTGAGCCTTATCGATTATATCTTCATTCGACTGGGAATAGAGTAAATCACAGAGTTGATTATTAAGTTCCTTGTTTTTCAGAAGATCTGCTAAATTAGCGTCCCCTATAAATGGTTTTAACATATCCTGGACAGATTTATTTTCAACTAGAGAACAGACATCTCCATCGGACTGTTTAAGTTTCTGCAATAAATCTTCTTTTAAAGCTTTAATATCTTTATCCTTTAACGCTTCCTGTATTTGAGAAACTACTTGATTAAGATTCGTTTCTTTGTTTGACATAATTTCACCTTCCTTCTTTAAAGTTGCCTGTATTATTGTATTCTTTTATATCGAGAGTGTGACAGATTAAGCTCTATGATTAAGAAACAGTTAATTCACATCACTAAAAAATTATACATATTATAAAGTAAATGAACGTCATTGGAGGTATGATTATGGCAGAGACTAATTTAACTACTCTATTGTCTTTTTTCATATTACAGAAAGATGAGTCTGATAGAGATAGTAATTTTATCTCTATTTTGCTCTTACTAAAACTGTTAGGAGAAGATAATTTTACTGGGGATACAAACTTAATTACATTATTGATTCTATTAAACTTATTTGGAGAAGAAAGTTTCCCAATAATACCATTTGCAAAAAAGGTCTAGTACAGAACATATAAAAAGGCGTCTTAAGGTTTTGAGATAAATCTTAAGATGCCTTTTTATATGTTTTACATTTTAGAAAAAGTTTAATAATTTCAATAAGTCAAATCCTTTTATAGAGTCAAACATTTTTAAATACCCTGCGTAGCTACCAATCCTTTTCTTACCGCGCTTCGATAGATATGGGATGAGTGCATCCATTGTTTGATTCGTAGATGATTTTCCAAAGATTCCAGCTCCAATATCCAATAGTTTAGGGATTGAAGAAAGAACATTTTTATTCATAATTAATGAAAGAAAGTTTGAATTAGAACCTCCAGCGAACATTTTTAACACTTTACCCACAGTTTCATTATTCAACAGTTTCATTAGTTTCTCATTACTTAGTAACTTATTAAGTGTTTCGTTATTCAACAATTGATTGATATTGTTGCTATTTAGCATTTGCTGAACTGAACTATTGTTTAATAACTGCGACAGTGCATCATTATTAGCAACTTGCTCAGTTGAATTGTTATTCAATAATTGTTGAACTGATTTATTGTTTAATAATTGAGAAAGTGCATCATTATTAGCAACTTGCTCAGTTGAATTGTTATTTAATAATTGTTGAACTGAATCATTTTGTAGCAGTTGTTGAAGAAGGTCTGTTATCTGATCAGTTGATGAATTTGAAGCATTATTATCTGAAACATCTTCTGAGGTAGAAGATGATAAGATTGATTCTAACGATGAATTTGACTCAGTTTCAGTTTGAGTATCTACTACGCTTAACATATCAAGAATGTTTTTATCTTGAAGACGTTCATTTATATACTCAGCTATCTGTTCAAGCTCATAATCTTCTAATGTTTTGAGTATCTCTATAACAAATTCCCCTGAAGGACTGAGAGGTTTTTCGGCTACCATTAAATCACCCCACTTATATATTTTTTATATATACGATCAATCTATGTTTCCATTGATATATTTTATTCAAGAGGAGTAAACTTTGTGTATCAATGAGTATATCATATGATTAATATTTATATATAACAAATTTTAATCACCGTTTATAAGTTTATTTTTAAATTATTACTAAATTTTTAAAATAATACTTGACACAGTACATATGTTCGTGCTATACTTGGCTCAAAGAGAACAAATGTTCCTATGGAGGTGCTAAAAATGAAAGATTATCGAAATATTAAACATAAGACTGATTCCAAGAAAAAAACAAAAATTATTCCTATGGTAATTCTCACTATGATTGTGGTTACTTTCTGTACATTTATAATCCTCGAAGGTCATGTAAATAGCAATGATCTAGTAAAGTATCATCATCTAGAGGTGCAATCTGGGGATACACTTTGGAGTTTAGCAAAAAAATTTGTTAAAGCAGATGAAGATATACGAGATTTAATATATCAAATTAGAAAAATTAATGATTTAAGAACTGCTGAGATTCATCCCGGTGAGATTATATTGATTCCAACCAGTTAGATAATCTAACTGGTTTTTTAACTAAATTATAAAAGGAGAGATTATTATGAAAGTGATTATCTATTGTAGAGTTAGTACAAACAAAGAAAGTCAGGAAACAAGTCTCGATCGTCAGATAGAGGAATTAACCGAATTTTGTATTCAAAGAAACTATATCATAAAAAAAATCATTCAAGAAAAGGAAAGTGGATTTTCTGATGATCGGGATGGAATTTTAACAGTTTTAGATTATTTACGTAAGAAAAAGATTCAAGGGGTTATAGTTCAAGATAGCACCAGATTAGGTAGAGGAAATGCAAAAATGGCCATCCTACATCAAGTAAGAAAATATGGAGGGCAGGTAATAAGCGTAACAGATGAAGGCGTTCTTGCTTTAACAGATTTGGAAGAGATGGTTTTAGAAGTATTATCAACTGTTGAAGAATATCAACGGCGTCTGGTAAACAAAAAGATTAGTCGCGGTATGCGAAAAGCAATTCGAGATCGTGGATATAACCCGGAGAAAAATTTAAAAAACCAACATCAAGGTGGATGTACTAAAAAGGAATTACCCATTATGGAAATAATTAGACTCAGAGAAAAAGGTTTAATCTTTGCAGATATCGCAGCCACATTGCGCGGATTAGGATTTGACTGTTCCAAAGCAACTGTACACCGTCGTTATCAAAATCATATTAAAAGTTTAAAAAATGATTTGTAAAAGAAAGGTCTATTCGGTATAATGATGATAGACATATTCAATGTAAGTAGGTGATCTAAAAATGAAACGCTGTGTTTTAGAAGAAAGATTTTGCAATAATTGTGGTGAATGTGATATCTGTGACCTGGATCCGATCAAAATCTGTGATAATTGCATGAAATGCATCAACTCAGATAGTGAGTACAAAGTAATTGAGATTGATAAGATTGTCATGGACAGGAATTAGAAACTACACTAAATAGATAAATGGCATAGCATAGAGATTAAAATTATGTTATGTCATTTATTTATTTTGACTTTAAAATCTGTTGATTTGATATTTTTAAAAATTTATCGTCTCAAAATCTTAAGAAAACTAGAGTATTGAGATATGAAACGAATTTCATTGATGTGAGATGAATGAAAATGTATCGTATAATCGATATAACGATATGCAAATAAGGTAAAATAAGTAAATATAAAGCAAATATTATCATTATTTTATTTCGCAAAATATCAATTTTGCGAAATAATGGAGATTTTGCTTTGAAAGTTGCTTTTAAATGGTGTGTCCTGAGGATTAGTAAAAAAAAATAGCCCACCCGAATATCGGTTGAACTAATTTATTGTTAGAATATGTTTTTTTTGAATACAGTCTCAACTTCAGATATCTCGTTTACTTCGATTTTTTTAAGTACTGTAAATAGCTGATCTTTTTCTATATATTTTAATAACACAAACATATTGTCCATTACTTTTAAAATTGGTGAATTTCCCAATAATACTTTTCGAAATAACTCTTTAACCATCTCAAGTTTATTTGTTTTAATACTCGCTACTAACTTATAAAATTCAAGATTTTTTTCAGGTAAATTCGCTTTCAATTGGTTATTTAGTATTATTTCGGGCTTATCATATTTTAAAACAGCCTCATATTTAATTGATTCTACGAGATGATTCTCTGTTGGAAAAGCAATCAATTTAGCCAATTTTTTATCAATTTCCTCTTTGTTGTTTTCTCCTATTCTTAGACATGCATATTCAATTATTGGGTTATATGATATTTCTTTATTTGCATTATCAATTTCTGTTTTGATAGTCTGTTTTATTTGTTCTATATCTAGATTATTTACAAGTTCTTCTTTATCTAACTTAAGTACTAATAAAAAAATACTATTCAAATATACCTCTTTTATATCAATGATTGAATTGTCTTTTATTTCTTTTAGTTTTTCTAATAAACGGCCAAAATTGGTTGGTATATCATAACTTCGAAGACTCATTTGAAGAATATTTATAAGGCTTTCTTCTTTCGGTACAATTTTATTGACTTTTTCTAAGAATACTTGAAGTTCGTCAATATTGTTTATTTCCAATAATATACATAAATAATCGCCAATAATACCCCATTTTTCAAATTCTTCATCTTTTAAAGCTAATTCAAAAGCTTTATCAATATATTCTTTTGCTATTGTTAAATTATTAGTTTCAATCAAAGCATTAGTATAAAGTTGATAAAAATCAGGATTATCGTTATGATACACTTCTATAGTATTTGCATATTCAATGAACTCTTGATATTCTGAAATTTCTAAATAATTTTCCAATAAATTTAAACAAAATTTTGAATTATTCGGAAGCAAATTAGATATTTCTTTTAATATATCTTTCGCCTCATCAAAATTCTCTTTTATAATATTAATATGGGATTTTTCCCAGAGTTTATATATATTAATAGCATTTAATATAGTAGCTTTAATCTTTTTAGAATCTTCATTTGAAGAAATTTTAAAGTTTTCTTCTAGAATTATATGAAGGTATTCTAGAATTGGTTCACCATCCATATCTTTTAAATCGTCATAATATTGATACCAGACTTTAAATGCTTCTAAAGTATCATCAATATCCATTAAAGTTTCAAGTTTAAAAAGGATTAAATGAGGATAGGAATATTTTTGTATCGCTTTATCTACCATTGTAAGTGCATCTTCAAACTCTCCAAAAATCTTTTTTACTTCACCATATGCGATTATCAATTCTGGAGTTTCTTTTTTTACTTTCAAAGTTTCTTCAATGATCTCTTTTGCTTCGAAAATATTTTCCTTATCTAAGAGAATAGCTATTAATGGACAAATAAATTTTTCTTCTAAATCTGTACCCATAATTCTTCAGGCTTTTTTAAAATAATATTCAGCTTTATCTATTAAGTTATTCTGTAAATAATAAATACCAAGAGGAAGAATAAAGTTAGGCTCCAGTGGATACTCATTCTCTGCTTCTAAAAATATTTTATGAAGATTTTCATAGTTAGTCTCATTTTCCATCTTTTCGTAATAATACTCTAATGAGTTTTTAGGTTGAATCTGTGCACAACATTTTTTATATTTCTTGCTACTGCCACATGGACAGGGATCATTTCGACCAACTTTATACTTTCTAATTGGTGTTAAAACCTCTTCTTCATACATGTTAGCAAATTTCATGAACTGGCCTCCTATAAACATTTTGTTTTTGCAATGAACTTGATAACTTTAGGTATTCTACAAATATTTTTTAAATCCTTTTCCTCTAGGCGAAAATTTAGTCAAATATCTATTTTCACTTCCTTTTGCTAATTATCCCCCACCTACGCTATCGCTAAGAGATAGGAGTCTTTTCGGCTATTAAAATAAAATTGTTTGCAGGAAAATGGCAAATATATATTGAAGATTTAATGATTAGCCCACAAAAAGTAGTCGCACAAGAGCTTGCATACCATATAAAGTACTGAATTGGCGGGATCAGTACTTTATATGATATGTAAGTGCGGCTAAAATACTTTTTGTGGTCGAATCATTTAATATAATTTCTACATAATCCTGAAGAAATTATATTTTTGATCATCAAATTCATCACTATATCAATCTAAGTTAAATTTGGAGGCTCTTATTATGTCTACTAACATTAAATTCATGTTACTAATTAAAAGTTTTCTCAAGTACCTTCTTGCTGAAAAAGGTTATTCAGAATTAACAGTATCTGAATATGAGCGCGATTTAGATTTGTTAAACCGCTATCTTATTGAAGTTATGAAATTTACCACTGATCAGATCACTATAGATCAAATTGGAAGATTTGAAATTTCCGAATTTTTAAATGACCAAATATTAGAAAATAATAACTCCCCTGCTACTCGAAATCGTAAATTATATTCAATTCGTTCTTTTTTTAAATTTGCTGTAAGCATGGACTACTTAACTATTAATCCTACAGATCAGATTGGAGCTAGTAAAACGGAGATTCGATCTGAACCCATCTATATGAAATTAACTGAGGCAAAAGCATATGTTACAACTATTGAATCTTCAGACAGTAAAAATATGGAACGTGATCTTGCTATTGTTAAACTCTTTTTATATGGTGGATTACGTGTATCTGAGTTGGTTGGATTGGATCTGAACGATCTTGATTTTGAGGATAGTTCAATCAAGTTTTTTGGTAAGGGAAATAAAGAACGTTATGTTCCTTTACATCCAGATGTGATCGAGGCAATTTATAACTACCTCCCTCATCGTTCATTGATTCAACCAAAAGACGAAAATGAAGCCTCTGCTCTTTTCCGTTCTAATCGTGGTACACGTCTAGGAGTTCGTTCTGTGCAGATGATGGTCAAGAAATTTGCAAAATTATCTAATATTCGTGACGCAGATCGGATTACCCCTCATAAATTGAGACATACTTTTGCAACGATGCTTTATCGACAGACAAAGGATTTGAGAGTTCTTCAAGAATTACTGGGACACTCAAGTATCTCTACAACCCAAATTTACACACATACTGATAAAGAAGATCGTAAAGATGCTATAAGCGAGCTGCCGGTATTGTAATAGCAAACGAAAAAACCACCTTTAAAGGTGGTATTAAATACATCAAAAGATATATTTTTCACAGAATCATCTACTTTTAATTTTTTCAAAATGAATAGAATCTTCCCATCTTCCATTCACTTTAATATATTTTCTTGAACGCCCAACAAATTGAAAACCATTTTTAATTAAAGCAATTTGTGAACCAATATTATTAGGTGAAGTCCCTGCTTCAATGCGATGAAGTTTATATTTATGAAATGCTTCCTTAATTGCTGATTTAACAGCCTCTGTTGCATATCCCTTACCATTAAATTGGCTCTTCGCTATATCGTGTGGATAAACATTAAAATTAATGTAAATCGCATTATTCGCATTTTTCGGTTATTTAACAAAATAAGCAGGTAAAAATTAATTTAAAATATAGCTTAACATGGAGCCTCTAAGGGCATGACTTATAGCAAATGTAGGCAAAGAGTCTTTGACAGGCTTAATTAGCCTAGCATACCCTTCTCTCCATGTAAAGGTATATTTTAAATTAATTTTACATAATTGGAATTGTTCATGTGCGATAATAATTTATTGTACAGAGATTACCCACACAATATAGCGAAGAGGCTCTTTATATTTATAATCACCCTCTGTCCAATCTAATTCGTCTAATATCCTTGTACGATATTTTAATTGTTGATTCCAAATTTCTTTGTAACCATATATCACTTCTACTTCATCATATTCATATCTATAATTAATCTCACTAGATGTAATATTTTCGATTTTTCCCTTTTCATTATACTTAAAATCAATCTCACGACCGATGGTATCCAGAATTTTATCTAACTTTTTATCGTTATAGAAAAACTCAATTTTGTTATTCCCTGTTTGATCCACAATAGATAAAATCTTTCCCTCACCATCAAAATAATATAGTTTGCCATCTTTGCGAGAGATTATTGTCTCAGCATCATCCCATTCCTCTCCAACTTTGATAATCAAAAACTTAACATCTTTAACTTTATTCTGAACTTTCTCACCTACAAAATGATGACCTTCATGATACTCCACCGTACCATGTCCGCCTCCATCCATGCCATTACCATCCATCTCCCACTCAAGTTTGCAGGGTGAACCATCTTCAAAATAGAGATATTGACCATTTTCATTTGTCTCTATACTTGAGATATTCAAACTCCAACCAGTTCCAAATGTGTGATAAACCTTTTTAGAATCTTTTAAATCCTGATCTGCAAGCGACTCCAACACCGCGGTTGTATTATCATAGGTTCTCCCAATAATGAGATCAAGACCATTTCTACCTAGAATAGAGATATCCACTGTATTCAATATAAGATTTCCACTTGCAGGTGATACAATCTCCTGATTATCCTGAAAATATGTCTGATATGGAGATAAACCTAAATCTT
>JAGMES010000220.1 GCA_023128035.1 Halanaerobiales bacterium
CAACAATTATGTCTTATATCGGAACTGCTAATAAACATAAAATCGATGCTTTTACTGCAATAAAGGCGGCAGTAACTAACCAGTCAAAAGCTTTACTTTTTAGTTAGCGACTGAATAGTTACCATATTATAAATAATAACTGTACTTAAACCTAAAATTAAACAAATAAATAGGCAAATAACTATTTTTGATCTTCTGTTCATTTTTTTACTCCTGACTATCTTTTAAGAATAAACTGAGTGATGTGTAATTATTTAATTTTTAACTTAACAACAACCTATATTCTCCCATACGTAAACTTCATCCGCATATGCTGGTACAATATAAGCACCAAGAATAAGCATAACTATAAAAATTATCATTGTTTTTTTCATGTTATCTCTCCTTTTGACACTCTTTAACCACTCAGTTTATTCCAAACATTTTTCTAATGTAGTAAATTGTTTATATGTATTTGCTATCCTATCTAAAACTACATAGGAAGGAAACAATTTTACAACTATCACAATAATCTGTTGAAAAATATAAAATTAATTTATCTTTACTTTGCAAATTATAATTTGTAGTAAAATAGTTTAATATCTCATGTTCAAAAGGTTTATCTATAATCTGTTGTAACTTATCAACAATAGCAAAACTATTACTACCGTAAGTTTTAAAAATAACTTTATTTTCATCATCTAAGATCACACAACTTGGTGTTATCTCAGTCAGGATACGACCTTTCAATGAAACATTCATTGAATCAGGGACATCTTGTTTTTTAGTTTTTGTTAAGGGAATTTTATCCTTCCAAACATTATAAATAACTACTTTATCTCCCTTAAAAAAATAATCTATCTTTTTGCTAAAATCTAAAAAAGATATACATGCAGAGCAAGAAGAAGATAGACTAAACAACACTTTTAATTTACCTTTATCTAAAATTTTAATTTCTTCATTTTTAAAATCAAAAAAATTTACTTCAAGAAAATTCTCCATAGAATCTAATACTATTGATTTATTATCATGTAATCCTGAGAAAATAATATATCCACAAATTACACTAATAAAGAAAAATACTACTAAAAAATATTTTATAATCTTCATTTTTTTCCTCTTTTCTTCTTTTTTTGCATAGATATATTTTACATTATTATACCTAAGTTGTCAAGTTTACTATATACCTATTTTTACACAAAAAAGGCTATGTAGTATAAAAACCACATAGCCTTCATCTTTACCTCACCCATGCAATACATGAGAAAGACCTTGATTAAACAAACAGAGTATATGCTCATCATCCAATGAATAAAAGACTGTCCGACCTTCTTTACGGTATTTTACCAATCGATTATTTCTGAGTACCCGTAACTGATGGGAAATAGCTGATTGGCTCATCTGCAACAATTTAGCCAAATCACAAACGCAAAGTTCTGTCTGAGATAAAACATGAATTATCTTAATTCTGGTTGGGTCACCTAAAGTTTTGAATATCTCTGCTAAATGTTGATAAGTCTCCTCATTCAGTTCATCATCTAGACTATTCAAAAGATCATCATGAATTTTACATTCAGTACAAACATCTATTGGTTGCAGATCTTCAGATTTATACTTTTCTTGATCTTTCATGCTACATTCCCCCATTTGCTGAAAACCGCATCATTCGCATCGCATTTAGAATAGCCAGTAAAGCAACACCAACATCTGCAAATACAGCCTCCCACATAGTGGCAATACCCAAAGCACCTAGTATTAGTACAAAACCTTTCACACCTAATGCAAATATAATATTTTGCCAAACAATCGTTCTAGTTCTCTTAGCAATCCGAATCGCTTCTACCATTTTCATCGGTTCATCTGTCATTAATACGATATCAGCGGCCTCAATAGCTGCATCAGAGCCTAAACCTCCCATTGCCACACCAATATCAGCTCGCGCCAGCACAGGGGCATCATTAATCCCATCACCCACAAAGACCAGTTTATCTGATTCAGAAATCATCTCTTCTACCTTATTAACCTTTTCATCAGGTAATAATTCTGCATGAACCTGATCAATACCTAACTCTCTTGCTACTTTATTTGCGATCTCTTTACGATCACCAGTCAACATAATAATCTTTTCAATCCCTAATTGACGTAACTTTTGCATCGCATCTTTAGAATCTTCCTTTATCTGATCACTTATTCCAATTCGCCCAATATATTTCCCATCTACTGCAACATAGATTATAGTGCATTCATCAGAATGAGCCGGATATTCAACTCTATTCATCAACATCAATTTGTCATTCCCTGCAAGAATTTCTTTGCCCTCAATTATAGCTTTAACGCCATGCCCAGGAATCTCCTCATATGCCGATCCGCGTTCAATAAATACATGTTCATGATATGCTTCAAGAATAGATTTTGCAATTGGATGATTAGAATAAGCTTCTGCTAAAGCAGCATAACGAAGTAATTCTTCTGATGTCACATTTTCTACAGGCTCAATCTTATTTACCTTAAAAACTCCTTTAGTCAAAGTTCCAGTCTTATCAAAAACAATGGTTTTTACTTTATTCAAGGCTTCAAGATAGTTACCGCCTGTTATCAAAATACCTTGCTTAGATCCTGCTCCAATACCACCGAAAAAACCAAGTGGAATAGAAATCACCAATGCACAGGGACAGGATACAACTAGAAAGATTAAACCACGATAAAGCCAATCTTGAAATACTGCTCCTTTAATGAAAAGTGGTGGAAGAAGAGCTATTGATAGAGCAGAAATTACTACAGCTGGAGTATAGTACCGTGCAAACTTAGTTATAAAATTTTCTGTCTGTGCTTTTCTTGAATTTGCATTTTGTATCATATCCAAAATTTTTGCTACTGTAGATTCACCGAAAGTTTTAGTAACCTTTAGAGTTATAAGACCACTTATATTAATAAATCCAGCTAAAAGTTCTTCTCCAGCAACAACTGTTCTTGGTACAGATTCACCTGTTAAAGCTGATGTATCTACCTGAGATTGGCCATCCAAAATCACTCCGTCCAATGGAACTTTCTCACCAGGCTTAATAATAATCATCTCATCAATTCCAACTCGTAAAGGATCAACTTGAATTAATTTCCCATCACGTTCAATATTAGCATATTCAGGTCTAATATCTAATAAAGCTTTGATTGAGCGTCTTGAACGATTCACAGCTAAATCCTGAAACAGTTCTCCAACCTGATAAAACAACATTACACCAACAGCTTCAGGAAATTCTTGAATAGCAAACGCCCCAAAAGTAGCCAATGTCATCAAAAAATTCTCATCAAAAACCTGACCCTTAAGAATGTTTCTCCCAGCTCTTAACACTACCTCTCCACCAATTATCAAATAACTTATGACAAATAAGCTTAGTTCTACTGGAAATGGTAAGGTAAAGATCAAAGCACAAGCAAACAAAATCGCTCCAACACCAAATTGAATCAAATCTTTTTTCCATGTTTCTTCTTCATCATCTGTATGTGTATGATTAGCATGAGCCTCATATACTTTTACATGGGGCTCCCTCTTAATCACCATCTCCTTCACTTGATCGACAATCTGTGAGGCTATGGAATTTTGAAACTCCACTTCCATCATCTGATTAACAAGATTAATTCGTACATCACTAACTTCTGCAATCCCTTGAACATCTTTTTCGATCTTAGCTGCACAATTCGCACAGTAAAGCCCCTGTAGATGAATTTTTTTCTGTGTAGTCTCTTCTTTTACCAACCTTTGTACTAACGCCATAAAAATATCCTCCTTCAACATGACTCACAAGAGTCACGCTAATATATGAACATGTATTCATATATTCATTATATTAGTTATTGTTACCAATGTCAATAGATTTTTTGTTTCCAACAAAAAAAGAATGACCAACTACAGTTGACCATTCTTTAAATAAAACTCGTGAAAGATAACTCGCTTCGCAGTAAAATTTGCTTAATTGTTTGAAGGCATGGATATACTTAAAATTAGCGACACCTAAGTCAGCTCAATCCGAGAAAGCTTTCAATTACCAAGAAATTTAACACAGAGCTGACTTTTGAAGGAGCGTTTTTTAAGTATATCCATGCCTTCAAACAATTACCCACAAACTTTTAAGCGAAAGTTAAATCAATATTTCTCCACCATATCTATTCCAGTATAAAAATGATTCAATATCTGATCATAGCTAAATCCAGAATTCGCCATTCCTGCTGCTGCAACCTGATCCATTCCTACACTATGGCCCCAACCTCCACCATAAAAACGATAGGCTATAAGTTTACCATTTTCAAATTCAGGTCTTAAGAAAAAGCGATTACTTCGCAAACCACCAAGCTTTGAACGAAGAGAATTTTTCAGCTCAACCTCTCCTTCTGTTCCTATAGCTAAAATGGATATTACACTACCACCTTTTCCTCTACCAGTAACTTTTAACTCTTTCAACTCACCAATTTGAAGACGATCCTCAATAAATTTTCGACTAACCTGTCTTTCCCAACGAAAATGAATTGAACTAGTGAAATTTGGATCAGCAGAATAAGAATCTGGTTGATTAATAAGCCAATTTTTGAGCTCTGCTGGTTCTAATGGGAATTGATCAACCTCTTGATCTTTGAGAGTAGAAACTCCTAAGAGGTATGGCACTGCCATCCCCCACACATCTTTTACATCTTCTGTATGACCTCCTGAATTGGCACTATAAAGCGCATTTATCGGACGATCTTTATAAGTCATGATTATTCCTAATGTTTCAGCAACAGCCTGGCGAGTCGAATTTCTTTCCCATCCAATTCCATTATAGGCTGCACAATGGACAGTATCGCAAAGATCATATCCTGAAGAACTATGTCTACCTAAATGAAAATATGTGTAAGTTCTAGCTGCTACTGCTTGTACTTTCAAAGCCTCTAATGGCCATGAAGCAGACATTTCAGATGCGACTACAGAATAAAGATAGTCCTCCACATTAACGATATTAACCAATCTTAAGCCACCTAGATTTGGTATTAGTTCAAGTTGACCCCGATATTGTCGATCTTCTTTGCCAGACCAGTAATATCCTTTTCCAAATTGAATACCATGAATGAGTATTGGAGCATAACTAATGGGTTCGATCGTAATAGATTCAGAAAAACGAAGAGGTTTTCCATCAGGATATGATACTAATTCATACTGGCCCTTCTTTTCTTCTGCTTTCCAGATCTGACCTTCTAGTCCTTCAGCCAATATGTTTCCATTCTTATCTTTAACCTGGAAGGAAGAACCTACACGAAAGAAGATCATCTTTTGCACATCTCCTCCAGATAGTCCAACCTTGATTTTTTGAATATTCTCCATCTCAGGTAAAGGTTGAATCTCTTTGAAATTTACGTTTTCAGGCAAATCTTTAACCTGAGGAGGTGAAGTTTGAGATTTAAATCTTCCTGGGAATTCTTTTTCTAACCAAGTTATTTGAGCCTTAGAAAATTGATCCTGCTTATTCTCCGTTATTGCTTTCTCAAGGCGATAATAAGCTTTATCATAATCATTTTGTTTTAAATATAATAATCCTAATTGACGTTGTACTCCCTTAAGACTTCCGTCAATTCGTAATGCTTTTAAATAATAAGTGATCGCCTCATTCTCACTTCCTAATCCTTCATAAATCAAACCTTTCTGAATTGCAGCTAAAGCATATCTTGGGTTTGTTTCTAATGCAATCTCAGCATAAGTCAAAGCCTCTTGAATTTTTTCATTTCTCAAATAAATTTTACTAAGATAATAAGATCCTTCTGCTAAAACTACTGAAGAAAGATTTTCATTATTTAAAAGGTTTTTAAGACCTTTTTCCGCTAAATCTAATCTTCCAAGATTAAAATGAGCAATCTCTAAATACAATTTTATCTCAAAATCCAAAGAATGTTCACGTAAATAGCGGGTATATTGTTTTACAGCTTGTTCATAATCACCCATTTCTTCATATACCACAGCCAAGTTTATTGCAGCTCGAGAGCCAGGCTCGTAGCGAACAATTCGACTATAGTTTTCTATCGCCAAAGCCAGATTACCATCATAATATGCCTGATTTGCCTCCAGATAAATATCCTCAGTCTCAAGATAACCCTGAACTTCATCTCGAAAGCCAAAAAAAACTAAAAAAGATATAATGCCTAAAATAATAGTAATTAATATAAATTTCCGGTAATTAAAATTAATCACTTCTATTCTCCTCTCTGAGCTATGTTCTTATTATATAATTTATTATACAACATCTGTCTAAGAAGAACAATGGCTAGAAGGATTGAATCTATTTCCTCTTTATAAGTCTAAAGTCACTTTTTTTCTTTTGAGTTAAGACCCCCACTTC
>JAGMES010000221.1 GCA_023128035.1 Halanaerobiales bacterium
AATTCTCACCACTTATAGAAGTGGGGGTCTTATCTCTAAAGATAAAACATTTCCAAAGACTTTTGATCCTAAAAGGGTGAAAAGTCTTTTTTTTAGGGAATAAGGAAATTTTACAAAGCAGCGAATTTATATTATAATTATTATGGACACATTAACGATACAGAGTAGTATTTGTTATGAGTGCAGAGAGGAAGGTAACTTAATGGGCAAAACATTAGTATTGGCAGAAAAGCCATCAGTAGGTCGGGAAATAGCAAAAGTTCTAGGATGTAACCAAAAGAGCAATGGATGTTTTATAGGTGCAAAATATATTGTTACATGGGCTTTAGGACATTTGGTGACATTGGCTGACCCAGAAGTATATAATGATAAATATAAATCATGGAGGTTGGAAGATCTTCCAATGCTTCCTAACAAAATGAAATTGGTGGTAATCAAGCAAACTTCAAAACAATATGGCGTGGTTAGAGGTTTATTGAAGAGATCTGACGTAACTGAACTGGTTATCGCTACAGATGCAGGTCGTGAAGGAGAACTTGTTGCAAGATGGATTATTGACAAAGTTGGCTTTAAGAAACCTATTAAACGATTATGGATTTCTTCTCAAACTGATAAAGCGATTAAAGACGGATTTAGGAATTTAAAACCAGGAGAAAATTATTATAAATTATATCAGTCAGCGCAATGTCGCGCTGAGGCTGATTGGCTGGTTGGATTGAATATTACCAGGGCATTAACTTGTAAATATAACGCACAACTTTCGGCTGGACGGGTACAGACTCCCACTTTGGCGTTGATTGTGCAAAGAGAAAATGAGATTAAAAGCTTTGTACCAAAGGATTTCTGGACTGTGGAAGCTAAGTTAAAGGATTTCACAGTTCGTTGGCAAGATAGCACAAACGGTCAAATTAGGATTAATAAAAAAGAAAAAGCTGATGGAATTGTATCAAAAGTGAATGGACAAACAGGCAAAATTAGTGATGTAAAAAAAGAAGCTAAAAGAGATTTGCCGCCATTGGCTTATGACCTTACCGAGTTACAGAGGGATGCAAATAGAAGGTATGGATTTTCACCTAAGCAAACTCTCAAGATTATGCAAAGGCTTTATGAAAATCATAAAGTGCTTACATATCCTAGAACTGATTCAAGATATATTACTGAAGATATTGTTCCCACTCTTACTGAACGATTAAAGGGTATAGCAGTGGGGCCGTATGCATCTATGGTTCGTTCTATTATGAAGGATAAACTTAATGTGACTAAACGTTTTGTAGATAACAAAAAGGTTTCCGATCATCATGCTATTATCCCCACAGAGCAGTATGTTAATTTGGCCAACTTAAGCCCAGAAGAAAGAAAAGTTTATGATTTGGTAATTAAACGATTTATTGCTGTGTTAAGTAAACCTTATGAATATGAGCAGACAACTGTGAAGATTGAAGTAAAGGAAGAAGTATTCTATGCCAAAGGTAAAATCGTCAAAGCAAGAGGCTGGAAAGCAATTTATGACGGTCAGAACAATCTGAATGATGAGACTGACAATGACGAAAAAGAACAAAATTTGCCACACGTAGAAAAAGGGGCCAGCGTCAAAATCAATTCTGCAAGATCCATCAATGGCAAAACAAAACCACCAGCGCGATATACAGAGGCTACTTTACTATCTGCAATGGAGCATCCAGGAAAATATATAGACAACCAAGCTCTACGAAAAACTATTGAAACTACAAGTGGCCTAGGAACACCAGCAACCCGAGCCGATATTATCGAAAAGCTATTTAACTCATTCTACATGGAGAAAAACGGTAAAGAGATTTTTCCAACAGCAAAGGGGATCCAACTTATTGAGCTTGTTCCCGACGACTTGAAATCTCCAGAGCTAACAGCAAAATGGGAACAGCAATTGACGTTAATAAGCAAGGGAAAAGAAGATGGCAAAACATTTGTTACAAATATGAAGAACTATGCAGCAAAGATGGTTTCAAAAGTTGTCGCGAGTTCCGTTACTTATAAGCATGACAATATGACCAAAACAAAATGTCCCGAATGTGGAAAGTTTCTTTTGGAGGTCAAGGGTAAAAAGGGGAAAATGTATGTTTGCCAGGATCGCGAATGCGGATACCGTAAGTCTATCTCGCAGACCACCAATGCCAGATGTCCTCAGTGTCGTAAAAAGATGGAACTTAAGGGCGAGGGTGAGAAGAAAATCTTTTACTGTGCATGTGGTTATCGAGAAAAACTAGTAAAATTTAATGAACGAAAGAACAAAAAAAAGAAATCCATGAACAAAAAAGAAGTAAATCGGTATCTAAATAAGCAGAATAAAAATGAATCGATTAACACTGCTCTAGCAGATGCTCTTGCCAAGTTTAAAAAATAGATTGTTAATTGAATAAACAGTAAAGCAAAAAGAGTAGGTAACCTACTCTTTTTGCTTTACTGTTTGCCTATTGTTAAATTAGAATAGAGGTTTACCTAAAAGGGTTTAAAGCTTGTTAGCTATGTTCAAAATATTTAGAATTAGCTAAAGCACATTTTGACGAGGTAGAAGATAAAACTAAAGGTAAAATTCTAGATAGTTATAGTGTTTATTATTTTAACCTTGGGGATTTAGATAAAGCTATAGAAATAGGCGAAGAAGCGTTACAATATTTTGAAGAGAAAGATCGCCCAAAGATATTAAATAATTTGGCGGTTATTTACTTAGTGTTGGAAGAAGATGGTACTCCTGTAAAAGCTCTAGAATACTTACATGAGGCAGAAATAATCGGTGAAAAATATACAAATGAGTTAGAGGTTGGTAAAGCCTTCTACAATAAAGCTATGATTGAATTACGGGAAGATCAGCTTTTCACTGCATTAGATACTTTTTACCTTTCTTTCGAATATTTTAAACAAGCTGAGGCATTGACTTTAGCGTTCGACGTCTTAGGAAAAATAATGGAAGTTACTAATGAGCATAAACTTGAATGTTTTAAGTCTCTTCAAAAGACTTTAAAAAAAGATTTTAAGGGTACTTCATTTTATAAAAAACTTTAGAGGGAAGTGGGGGAGACGATATGAAAAAGCTAGTGTGTGTTTTGGTTTTGGTGGTTTTATTGGTTTTAAGTGTTGGGGGTATTGTTTTTGCAGACCCATGGGGTAATCCGGGGTCAGAATCTTGTTGATAATGTTAGTGAAGATCTCATAGACTTAGATGAACTGGAAACTAAAGCAGATAGTATTATTAATACACACACACCTGAAGAAGCACAACAAAATCTTATTAAGCTTGCTCCAATGTTTGCACGAGCTATTTCAGAAGATAAAGGATTTAAAGAGTTACTTGCAGTAGAAGTTGCGAAGAAGTTTGATGGGGATTATGATGTTTTATATGATATGATCGCTTCTAAAACAACTAAAGAAGGAAAAACAGTAGAAAATCTTATTAAACAAAATATTCAACTTTGTGGTGAAGAAGTATCACTAAATGATTTGGTAGATTCAATTCCTGTCCACTTTGAACAATGGAGTACGTATGATGGACCAATATATGTTATTCCTATGAGATATGATATTGATGATATGGAAATAGAAGCTTTACCGGGCTATGATGAAAATGGTAATGTAAAAATGTTTCCTGCTGACACTCCCCCAGAATATCCTGTAGTTGTTATCGGAGTAAATGAAAGAATACCTAGAATGATAAGACCAAAAACCATTTCAAATTCAAATGTAAAACCATTAGATTTAGATGATGGAACTGTCGTTCATCATGAAGAACTAGTAGGTCTTATGATCACGATAACGTCAGAACCTTGGTATTCTGGTTCTCCAGAGGTTTATTGTCTTTATACAGTTGGAGAAAATGAATGGACAATAAGACAAGACTATGCTGAAGTAAATTCGACTTATAAATGGTATAACTATGAATCAATAATTTTCTATTATCCTAATACTCCAAACAATATGTTCTGGAAATTAGTTGTAAGAGAAGAAGACTTTGATTGGGGCAAATATATAAACTTTACTGTTAATGGTGCTTTTACTTGGCAAAATGACTACTTTACCATTAAAGGAGATTTTAATACAACCAATTTAATTACTAATGAAGATGATACATTAGGTGAAACTCAAATTTATTTCTACCATAATTTTGACACCGAAACTTACTCACAAATTCTTTTTGGTAAGGGATATATTCGACTTAGTTACTAAATCATAAAAATTAAAGGAGGATTATTGATGAAGTTAATCAAACCTTTAGCAATACTTATTTTGATTGTATTAGTCTTTACTGGATGCAGTAACAGAGAATACCACTTATTTTTAACTGGTTTTGAAACCATACCAGAGACTTTAGTTGTAAACGAACCCGCAACAATCTGCGTCTTTTATCATGAATATGGAACTCCAGATTTAGTAAAAGAGTTTCATTGGGAAGTTGAAGGATTTGATGAAGAGTTTATTACATATGGCGGGATTCTTAAGGACATTGTATTTACAACACCCGGAGTTAAAAATATTGTCGTTTCAACTGAATTTAATGATAGCTCTGTCGTGACAAATGAACTACACTTTGTTGTAAATATTGAACCATCTGAATAATTTTATTAATGACTACCAGTGTGATATATACTGCTGTCCTTAGCACACTGGTAGTTGTTTTAATTATCTTAAATATACTAAAATATAATGAGCTATAAAAGCTAAAATCCCACAATACTTACTGTGGAGGAGATGAATTAATGAACCAGTTGGAATTTGGTTATCTATTGATGCGTCTAAAAAAGTCGATACCGATACAAAGTTCCACTGGCAGGTTGACGGTTTTGATGAAGAATTTGTCACACAAAGTAATTTTTTAGAAGTAACTTTTGAAACTCCAGGAATAAAAAATGTTTGTGTTTATGTGGTCGCTGATGATGAAGAGATTTTGGTAAATAATTTTTATTTCGCAATAACTGTTTTTGAAGAAGAAGAAGAGAGTTCAAGCTGATTTAAATATTGAGAAACAGAAAGACCAGAGCTATTTTAGTCTGGTCTTTTGAATACATAATATATCAATATTAATGTTTTTTTATAATTCGCAAGTTCCGCCGCCACATGCATACTCCCGTGAACCTTGCGTCTGGTCTTGTTGTTCATATAATGATAAGAGACTGAAGTCGATCACAGGTAATTTCTTAATTAATTCTTCATATTCTTCCTCAGTGATTTCCTCGTAAGGTGCAAGCTCATACACCCCACCGTTACTAGGCAGGAAAGAGATACCAGTCACTAGATCAAAATTCTTGTACACCCAAGCACCCACCTCTAGCCACTCATATTCACGCACATAAATAGTGATTGAAGGGTTATGATCTGTCCAATATTCCAGTTGTTCAATAGCAGTTTTATCATCTTTGAATGTACTGCCAGCGGGGGACTTCACAGGGAACTCAAAGACTAGAGTCGTGTAATCTTCCCAAGTTTGGTTTACTTCTGGATTACAAGAAACTCCATAATCTTTAAAATGTTGGCTAATGGGTCATGAGCCGCGATTCTCACTCTGCGGATATAGTAAGGAGCGAAGCGAGGGTGGATTCCTGAAGCAGAACCTACTAATTGACTTACTGTACCGCTAGGCTTGACAGAAGTAATAGCAGCAGGAATACTAATATTCAGATCAACAGCCCATTCCTCAGCAACTTTTTGAGCAACTTTTCTCAGAGTATCCAACCAGATTTTCGCTTTATCGGATACCTCAGATAAAATCGGGTGATCTTGAAGCCCTGTTAATGATACACCGAGAAGTCTTTCTTCCTCAGTATTCTTTTTCCACTCTTCGTCAAGGAAATGGAAGTTAGAGAGGGTGCTTTGGAGAATATTGAGAATGACAGCATTCTTGACTTTCTGTGTTAGATCATACAAACTGTCTTTTGTGCGTATTACAACTTCACTAAGGTTACAGAATTGCCTTGGTTTTAGAATTACTTCACCACAAGGATTTACTCCAAAGTCCACTTCGGCAGTACGATTTACAAGTTTTTCAACATGTTTTTTCAAACCTTCCCGATTCACAATTCCGCGCTTACCAGTACCGCTATTCATAAGGTATTTCCATTCTTCCATGAACTCGTCTACAGAGGGTTTTTTATTATAAACTGCTGAATTGTTACTAAGCGATCTTTGGGGGTTTTCAATCCAGAATTGTCCTTTCTTAGCGCTTCTCATAAGGCGATCTTCAAGCTCACTTAGGTTAATGGTGGCTGATCGCCGAACGCCGTCAGCGATTACAATACTTGCGAACGAGGGTGTATAATTAATGTTGTGAAAC
>JAGMES010000222.1 GCA_023128035.1 Halanaerobiales bacterium
GTTGATTCGACTGAATAGTTACAATTTAAGTAAACAAAACGACCAGCTTAAACACTGGTCGTTTTACTATTCTGGAGCAATACAAAGCCCTTGCATCTATAGAGTGTAAGGGTATAAAAAGTGGTTATTTTTTTGTAAAAATACCTGCTGATATTTCGTAATTTCCATAATAAATTCTAGCAACAAATGAAGATGTAGAAACAAATTCACCAATTATAACTCTATTTTCCCATCCGTCATCAGATTGCCACCCATATGTTGCTTGGAATGTTTTTTCTCCAGTTTTAGTGGCTATCAAATAATAAGAGTTTTGACTATTACTAAAAATTAGTGTACCGCTAGTTTCGCTAGTGAAGGTAATTGTACAACTGTCACCATCTTGAAATACACCTGACCAAGAGCCTATCATGCTGTATTTTGAACCACCACAACCTGAAACTACAATTACCAAAAGAAGCAATAATAAAACCGAGAGTTTAGCTTTATTTTTCATCAAAAGTCCTCCTTAAAATTTTCTTTCAAGGTCAAAAGTTAACCCGTATGCTATATTTCCATTTCCATACAATTGAGTTAATCCACCTTTAACAGCTACTTCATCAACAATATTATATCCTAACATCACATTATTAAGAATTCCATGACCGCCTTCATTCTATAAGACTACTTCAGAATTACCAGATACAAAAAATTGTTCTGTGTAATTTGTTCTCGAAAGCAAACTAAATACTACTCCACTGTCGCCTTCTCCCAAACGATAACCTGCTAATAATTTATTTTTATTTTAAATGGTCTAGCAATATAGATTTAACGTTAGGATTTCTCAAAAAGCCATCAATGGCAGTTTTAAGCTCTTCGTTTAATATCCTTTGCACATTATTAGTTTCACCAAATAAACCAATAGCAGAGAAATTACGATCAGTATAAGACGAGAGAGAACCAGACCATAGAATTCTCTTTTCTGCAGGATTTGCGATAACTACATTAATTTTGCAAGTAGAATTACCCCATCCAGTTAAATTTTTAGTTGCCATATCTGGATGAGATTCAGCCCAAAAAACTTTTATTGTACCACCAACAAGAATATCGGAAGCAACATCTTTAATACTTTCGGCAGTTAAGTCCCAGTATGCAATTCTATCCACTTCAAAGCCTGCTGCTTCAAAATGCTTATGAAGAGCAGTAGTAAGAGAAGTTTCTATAGGCTCAGCGGGTACGTGCGTTTTTACGGGGTTTCCAATAGCATTATAATCAGCAGCTACCCATCGTTGATCCTGACGATCATCTACAAGTGGAGCAATTGAGACTGTAGCACCTTTTGCAAAGATTTCTTCAAAAGATTGTGGGTCATAAGTTAATTCGATACGCGGATCTCCAAAACAACCTGTCAGTGAAAATAGAGCAAAAATCAAAAAACAAATAGCAAATAGACGTTTTTTCATTATTTATCCCCCTTAGTTAATATTTTTTGAGCAATAATGGTTCCTGCAACAACAACTACAAGAATAATGATAGGTTTTAAGCCAATCCCTAACAAGGAGACAGAAAACCCTGCAGTGAGAACTATCAAAATAGCCCACAGTAAAACTCCCAAAAGTATAACCCCCTTTCTTAACTTTCAAATGTTGGCAAAATTAAAAACTGATACTTAATATTCTCCTTATTACCGATAAAACCCTTTTTGTTTTTAGAATTAAACTAAAAAAATAAGCCACATAAAATATACATTGAAGTCAGCAAAGAAAAATGCTATACCAAAACCAAACATATGTTCGATTCATTATGTTATCAGGGTAAAGTAATAGAGTAATAAAGTTAGAATACATATCGAAACTGCATATAAAAACAAAAAAATGAAAATAGTCTGTGAAATCACAATTAATTTGTAGATTTTTTTCAAAAAAAATGATACACTTTGTCTTAAGGGGAAAAAAGGAGTAAATTTTCTGAAAAAACAAGTAACAGCATGTTGACTAATTGTGTAACAACATGCTATTATGGTATTTAGAAAGGGCGGTGAATAAGATGAGTTTTTTAGAGAAAGGTAAAGAATTTGCAAAAAAAGGACTGTATAGGGAGGTGATAGAAGAATATTCGACTTCAGAAAGAGTCGAATATAATAATTACGAGGAATCGGTAATTAGAAAGGCGGGTTGCTATTACCGGATCGAAGAGTATAAGCATGCAATTCGTTGTCTAGATGGAATCATAAAATCGAATCCAGTGAATCATGAAGCGCTGAATATCAAGGCTATGGCATTATTTGCACAAGAATTATACGGAGAAGCTATACGAGTGAACGAAGAATTGATCCAACTTAACGATCGACGTGCTCAACATGAAGGGTACATAGGTAAAGCAATATGTTTATTAAGATTTGGAAACATAGATGAAGGTGAAAAAACATTAAAATTAGCATTAGATCATGCAAAAACTAATTCTGAAAAAAGAAATGTAATTCATAACATGGGATGGGCAAAATATCTCGCTGGAGAATATAAGGAAGCGAAAGGGTTATATTTAGAAGCCTTTGCAATAGATGACCATAAAGACTTGAGGAAAATCAATTCATACCATTCTTTGGCTGAAGTTTGTATTGAATTAGATGAACTAGATGAGGCAAATCGATATCTCCAGATGTCTTTTGAAAAAATCAAAAATATAAAATCTAGTGATTTAGAGGGAGAATACAATTTTTTAGTAGGTATTTCTTATAAAAAACAAGAAAATTATACAAAATCTTTGGAATATTTTAATAAAGCAAGAAAAATGTATGATGGAAAATACATTAATAGAGTAAATGAAATAGAAGAAGAAATAATTGATATTTACACTAAAAAACCTATCAAAGAAATAGATTATTCGTGTGCTCAATTAGCGTATGAACTTTACAGGATGTATGAAAATCTAGATCCTTCAAAGGCGGCAGGTTTCAAAGCGATACATAGCGAAATAGAACAGAAGTACACGAAACCACAAAAGGAGGATCTAAAGGGATGAAAAAAGTGAAAATCTACATCCTAGTTACTGTATTGGTGATTATGACTACATTTCCTGTATGGGCGACAACTCAAGCAACTGAACCACAACCAATCAATGTCCCGATCACGACTTGTGACGGACCACAACCACCAGACGATGAAATTGATTAACAAACAAGAAAGACCCAGTTTAAACTGGGTCTTTCTTGTTTGTTAAGTAATCTTCCATAAACTCTCTAAGTAATTTTAACTGGTCGTCTTGTAATCCTAGTCTTTTCGCAAGCGCAATCAGTTGGGCTACTGAGGCTTTTGATATACCAAAAAGACGTTCCTCGCTAATTCCTAAGCTTTCTGCAATTTTCTGTAATTCATGATCTTCAAGCATAATTTCTCCTAGTTCTGCTTTCCCTAACTTAAAAAAATCAATCCCTGATTTGCGAGCTAAGTCCCCAAGTTCAATATTTTTCTCCAAACGCGCTGATCGTAGAATTCGTGATGTTGCTAATCTTGAGACATTTGATTCGTATAGCTCTGAAATATCTAATCCAATCACATCAGCATAGATACCGAGGTCCTCTGCTTTTGGAGGCCTTTTTTGAGCTTCCATATTGTGTATATGATTTCTTGTTTTACTCATTATTTGAGCTATGTCATCCTGGGTCATCCCAAGAAGATCTCTTCGCTTTTTCAAAATACTACCCCAATTAGATTTCAACATACTAAGCACCTCCTGATTAATTATAACATGTTGTCAATTTATAAGTCAACGAGGTGAGGATTTTTTATAAAAAAGCATTGACAAAATTTCACCAAGGTGTTTCTTTAATAAGGAACAAGGCGTTACAATATAAAGTAAAATAGGAGGTGATCATTTTAACATAGCAATCCCACTCCTGCAGGACTGGTTTCGATTAATCGTACTACATACGATCCACTTACCGCGATACAAAATTACGCAGCCGAATCGAGATCAGGGTTTTAGGAATTGTGCTTTTGAGTTTGGTTAGCGCGGTTCAGAGAAGATTACAGCTGCCCAATGAAGCGAAAACTGAGGGTAGTGTGCTAGCGAATACCTCATAGCTTCCGCAGTTGTGGTGCGGAAGCATCATGAAGCAGATGATCTAATGTGGGTTTGACTCCTACATGCTTTTCTTCTTTCCAATTTTTTATAGCAGAGCCACTCAATCCTAATTGTTCTCCAAACAGGAGGGGTTCTGCACAAACTATATTTTTTTACATATATGTCCATAGAACAGGACAAGGGAGGTGATTAGAATGAGGGAAGAACTCAGGAGATGTAGGGAAGGGCGTGCATGGTCTATTCGCGAAGCAGCAGAAAAGATTGGCATAACAAAGACGCGATACAACCAGATTGAACTTGGGCAAACAGATCCCACTCCAGAGGAAGCTTTTGAAATTTGCAGAGTTGTGAGATGTACATTTGCAGCTGTTTTTCCAGATCAAGTTCCGAAGTACCAGACAGATATTGCTCTGAGATCTGCATTGGTTGCTGGTTTGAGAATTAAAGTTGTGTGAGAAAGCGAGGAGAACAAAATGACAAATGAAATGTTGACTGTAGAAGATATGAGGAAATTCTTGAAAATCGGAAGGAACAAAGCATATGAATTAGTTGCTCAAAAGAAAGTGCCTTTTGTTCGAATTGGAAGTGAAATCAGAATTCCTAAACATTTATTGATGAATCATGTAGAAAAGGCTGCATTGAATCAGCAGCAGTTACCAGAGTATGACATGAACAATGTAGTTAATTTTGGGTGATCGACATTTGTCTTACAATAGTAAGACAAAGTAAGAATTGAGTCAGACTGCTGTAAGACTTGGATATGACTGTTCTTACTAGAGACATATTACAGTCAGACTATTCTGAATGTAGTAAGACTTTAGTAAGACTATAGTTAGTTTGGTAAGACTGAAATAAGACAGAAATAAGAATTTAATCTGACTAAAAATTAGAGGAGTGGTAATTAAAAATGGAAAAAGTGCATATTTTTGCTCCCGACCTTGGTAATAGTTACACTGACTTTGTTCATCCTGAATCACTAAAAGTTTTATCTATCCCATCATTGGTGGCTCCAGCGAGAGCAACGCGATACTCTTTTAAGTTTAATGATCTTGGAAAAGATAATCAGGGTAAATCTGGTCGACTAAAAGATTTAGTATTACAAACAGATGAAGGAACATTCTTTATTGGTCATACTGCTTTTTTGAAAGCCGGAGCTTCAAAGGTCAAACTTTCACATGATACAGAACAATCTTTGTTCATAAAAGATAAAATGCTAAAGACATCAATGGCACTAAGTTTACCCGAAGTTTGTCAAGTAAAGCTATTGCTTGGACATCCTTACTCAGAAAGTCACTTAGCACAAAGATTTGTGGAAATGGCAATGGGAGAACATTGCTACAAACTTAACGGCAAAGAATACTGTCATGAAGTATTAGAGGTTGAAACAATAGCTCAACCAGTAGCTGCTTTTAGAGGTATCGTCACTGATTTGAATGGTAAGCCAAAAAAAGAATATGCTTCACTTTTTAAAGTACCAGTAGTAGTTGGCGACATTGGCGGTGGGACATTCGATATTTGTTGGATCGAAATAAACATTGTTACTGGTGAGTTAGAAGTCATAGATCATCTTTCAGGATCAGAAAGATTAGGTGTATGGTACGGATTAGAGTTGATTAGTGAAGAGATTTTTATGAGATATGGAGTTAAGAAACCACTTGTAGAGCTTGAATACGAACTAAAGGGTAATAAGACTGAGGTTAATATCGATGGCAAAATGGTAGAAATAAAGTCGATCAAAACAGCGATGTATAAACAGACTGCAGATGATATTTTAACCTATGCCACTAATTTATGGCCAGAATCTGATAAAAAGCGTATTGGAAAGTTTTTTCGACAGGTGGAGGAACTGATAGATTTTTGGATGCACTAATACCACGGTATCATGCTGTATTTGGGGATAAGGCTGAGGTTGTTGATAAATTTGCAATAGCTATAGGGCAATGGAGCAAAGCAGTGAGGCTTTGGGGAAATGGCTGATTCTTATAAGTTAAAGACTTACACGACTTTATATCCGTGGAAACCTTCTCATGACGAAATTATCAAGCAATATGAGCGGTGTCCGAATAAATCTGATTTTTTGAGAACAGCTTTAGAGTTCTTTGCATCTCATGGGTTTCCTGGATATGGGGTCACGGTTGTCAAGGAAGTTGTAAAGAGTGCAGCTCTAACGACAGCTTTAACGAGTAAAATATTATTCGATCAATAAAACAGAAA
>JAGMES010000223.1 GCA_023128035.1 Halanaerobiales bacterium
GTCTTAACTCAAAAGATAAATGAAAGATAGTAATGTGGATTAACTGATTTTTTGAGGAAATACTTACTGAGTAAATTGAAGAATATTCGTCTAAGGTAGTGGAACAATAGTTATGGTGATTGGATTGCAATAAAAGTTTTAACATTCATCAGAGAGGGGATGTTCATAATGATAAATAATAAGCATAGACCAATCCAGTCTCCAAATAAAGTTAAGAATAAAAAAGAGATTGAGGCATATTGGACAGAAGAACGGATGAAAAATGCTAAACCAATACCACTGCCAATGCTAGCACCGGAGAATGTAGATATGGAAAGACAGATTAGAAAGGAGAAAAATAATGGAAAACAACAAGAATGAAATCATTAGAAATCCACAAGTAAGGATGATGAGTTCGGGTGATGTTGAGGCATATTGGACTGAAGAACGGATGAGAAATGCAATACCATTGAAAATTCCTGTTACAGCTGAAGAACCAGATCTTAGGGCTACTACTTTGGCTTGGGAACGAACTGCCGAAGATAAACTAAAGGAATCAACTCCTTCTGAAAATGGGAACTTAAATTTCGATAGCAAAGAATTTTTGCTTGATGCAGGTAAAGATTTTGAAACAACTAGAGTAAATAATATTAATGATTATCCTTATCAACTTATCGGCAAAATATTTATGACTTTTAATGGTAGAGACTATGTAGGGTCAGCATGGACGATCGCAGAATCTGCAATCTTTACAGCAGGACACTGTGTTTATAGTCACCAAGAAGGTGTATGGGCGACCAATATTTTGTTTGAAGCTGGATATAGTGATGGTTCTTTTATTAAGAGATGGGGTTCGAATAATTATTATTCTTTAAACGGTTGGGTAAATGATGGTGATTGCGCTAGTGATATGGCTGTGTGTATTATGGATTCTCCAGTCAGTTCAACTACTGGAACTTTAGGATGGATGGCTAGCTTTTCTCCAAATCAAGGAACCATTACAAGCATTGGTTATCCAGCAGATAATACTCATAATCCTAACTTTGATGGAAAATTTATGTGGAAATGTGTTGGAAAATATATAAGTGGGTCAGAAAACATAAAAATGCATAATAATATGACAGGTGGTTGTAGTGGTGGTCCGTGGATTGTGATGCATAACAATAAACTTTACGCAAATGGTCTTAATAGTCATGGATACAGTAATCAACCTAACAAAATGTATTCACCTTATTTCGGACAAGGATTCTTAAATCTATACGAGATTGCTGAAACAGCGATTGTAGAAGAACCTGTGCTTGTACCTTAATCGATCAAAAAAACTTTTTGATTTTTCGTTATAGGACATCCCTTTCAGGGTCACGGTTGTTTTAGCAAGATTAATGATACTTCAGCCAGATATCCTTATCTTAGATGAGAGATGTGAAGAAATTCAGGAAAAACTAAAAAATCGCATGATATGATGAATTTTGTATAATAAATTTCTACTAAGTTAAGATTATTCTAATTTTATATAAAAAAACCAAGTGAATGCTAAAGTTATAGATTCACCTGGTTTTTTTATATTCCTTTCTTATTGTTATCCAAAAAAGACTAGATCTACTTCACAATTACCACTCTCTCCAACAAATCTCGATTACTATGACGATATTTTGGATTTGGTATAGCCAGAGAGTAGAGGTCTGTTGCTAAAATTTCAAATTCAAGCATACGGTTAATTGGTTCAGGTGTATGTGGGCGATGAAGATGATTTGCAATTCTTGTGATGATAGGTAAATTAGCTTTTTCCTTCATATGTGCAAGAATCTTTTGACCTCTTTTATTAAATCCTAAAACTCGGATATACTGAGGGCCGCCTAATTGATCAAAATATTCACATTCTACACTTGTTAAATTGATGAGATAATGAAAAATAATTCTTTGTATTCTAGTCCAGGTGTACCGTTTAGTTTTAATCAATCTAATTAGTTCTTGGATGGAAGTTGCCTCTTTTGAGGCTTCTTTGATTCGATTTTCCAATCCTCCTCTTACATCAAATAGGTTAGCTAAGCTTTCGACTTTTGCTCGTCTTAATAAGGTTAATATTTGAGGGGCAAAGTCTTCAATAGAAACTGGGCCATTTTTTTGAGATAAGGCAGAGGTTAAGATTATTTGACTGCTCTGTGGTATAGTAGACATGATTTGTTCAGTTATAGGTTCATTATTTTTAACTTTTTTAAGTAAATTTTCACGAATAGCAGTGGCACTGGCAATTTTGCCTTGAATAGAGGTATCATGAAAACTTGCAGCAATCCGAGGGATTGTTACAGGTATTAGGTCACTACTTAATCTATGGATTGCTTTAAGATATTCAAGTGCAAGGATATTATTTGGGTTAGAAGTTAATGATTCAATTTCATGAGAGTTGAGTTTAATCTCCCCATTTTTTTGTTGAATGTGATCGATCAAAGCTTGAGTTCTAGCGCTAGGAAATGAAAGGCCTTGGTCTAAGTAAAATCTCAAAAATTGTTTTAATTCTTCGGGTTCTTTCGCGAGAATTTTAGAAATAGTATTAAGTTTTTCTAATTCTCCAGACTCTGAGCCAAAAGATATGTAATTAACAACTTTAGTTGCATCAAGTAAGGTTATTCCCCCATAAGCAAAAAATTCAGCACTTCTTAAAGCATAAGGTATTGGTAATTCGATTACAAGATCAATACCTCCAGCAAGGGCCATTTTTGTCCTTTCCCATTTGTCAAGTAAGGAAGGTTCACCACGCTGCAAAAAATTTCCACTCATAACACAAATTGTACCATCAACTTGTGTTATATCTTTTGATTTTTGTAAATGATATTGATGTCCATTGTGAAAAGGATTATATTCTGCAATTATGCCAAGAATGTTCATCGATGTTTTGTCGTCCAATTTTGACGACTTTCCCCTCCTTTATTAAAATACTCTTTATTAGGTTTTCTACACTCACTAGTTTTATCCTTTTAGCAACAAAGAATAAATATTTTGAAAAGACAGAATATATAAATAAAAGAAATGTGTCGATGATAGGCAGGGATTTTATTACCGATGTAGTAATGTATAATTGGATAATTTATAAAGGGGAGGTTTTTTGAAGATGCCACTGATGAAAAACATTAAAAAGGCTGCAAAATCGAATGTTCGGCGAATTGTTTTGCCAGAAGGAACTGAACTAAGAATAATTAAAGCAGCAGAAAAAATAGTAAAAGAAGAATTAGCAAATGTTATCCTCCTTGGGAGAAAAGAGGAGATTGAACAGGTTGCCAAAGAGGCGGGAATAGAACTCTCAGGAGTGGAAATTGTTGATCCTGAAAAATCAGAAGAACTTAAAGAGTATGCAAAGAATTATTATGAACTTCGTAAGAAAAAAGGAATAACAGAGGAACAAGCATATGAGCAGATGAAGAATGTCCTCTACTATTCAGCTATGATGGTTAAGGTGGGTGATGCAGATGGTTCGGTAGCAGGTTCTATTAACACTACCGGAGATGTGTTACGCCCAGCTTTCCAGATTATTAAAACAGCACCCGGTATGTCAGTAGTATCAGGAGCATTTCTGATGGTATTGAATCATCCTTTGGTACCAGAAGGTATATTAGTCTTTGCTGATTGTGCTGTGAATCCAAATCCAGATGCTCGTCAATTGGCTGAAATTGCTGTTGCTTCTGGTAATACTGCAAAAGTTTTAGGAAAAATTGAGCCACGAGTTGCATTGCTTTCTTTCTCAACTCAGGGAAGTGCTTCCCATGAATTGGTTGCTAAGGTTCAAGAAGCAACTACTATAGCAAAAGAGATGGCTCCAGATCTTCAAATTGATGGTGAACTTCAGGCAGATGCTGCGATGGTTGAAAAAGTAGGTGAATTAAAAGCACCAAATAGTCCTATTGCTGGTAAGGCTAATGTATTGATTTTCCCTGATTTACAGTCTGGTAATATAGGTTATAAGCTTGTACAGCGTCTTGCAGGTGCTGAGGCTATTGGCCCTGTTTTGCAGGGTATGGCTAAACCTGTTAATGATTTATCCAGAGGTTGTAGTGTAGATGATGTAGTAAACTTAGTTGCAATAACAGTTGTTCAAGCACAAAATCAATCTTAGTTTTGGACTTGATTGCTAAATAAAAAAGGGGGACTGAAGATGAAAATTTTAGTTTTGAACTGTGGTAGTTCGTCATTAAAGTATCAATTATTCAATATGGAAAACGAAGATGTTCTAGCAAAAGGTTTAGTACAACGAATTGGTATTGAAAATGCTTATTTAGAGCATAAGCAAGGTGGAGAAAAGATTAAAATTGAGACAGATATCCCTAACCATACAAAAGCAATTCAATTAGTTATTGATACACTTTTAAGTAGTGAACATGGTGTTATCAAGGACATGTCTGAGATAAACGCAGTTGGTCATCGGGTTGTTCATGGTGGCGAAGCATTTGCAGGTTCGGTTCGGATTGATGAGGAGGTAATGAAAGCTTTAGAAGCGAATGTGGAGTTAGCTCCACTTCATAACCCACCAAACATCGCTGGAATCAAAGTTTGTGAAGAATTAATGCCTGGTGTACCACAAGTAGGCGTTTTTGATACTTCTTTCCATCAGACTATGGAACCATATGTTTATTTATATGGTATTCCTTATGAGTATTACAAAAAATATAGTATTCGTCGCTATGGTTTCCATGGAACTTCTCATCTTTATGTTTCGAAGAGAGTGTGTGAAGTTATGGGAGTTAACTATAACGAAGCTAAAATCATTACTTGTCATTTGGGAAATGGTGCGAGTATAGCTGCTGTTAATGGTGGTAAATCTGTTGATACTAGTATGGGTTTCACTCCATTAGAAGGTCTTTTAATGGGTACTCGTTGTGGTGACATGGATCCAGCTATTGTGCCATTTTTGATGAATAAAGAAAATCTTTCTACTCAAGAAATTGATAAAGTTTTAAATAAGAAAAGTGGTTTTTTGGGTGTTTCTGAAGTTAGCAATGATTCTCGTGATGTTGAAGACGCTGCTAAAGAAGGAAATGAGAATGCTCAAATAGCTATCGATATGTTTAACTATCGAGTTAAGAAATATATTGGTGCATATGCTGTTGCTATGGGTGGCGTGGATGCTATCGTATTTACAGCAGGTATTGGTGAAAATTCAATTAGTACTAGAGCTGGTGTTTTAAAAGGTTTAGAGTTCTTAGGATGTACATTAGATCCAGAAAGAAATAATGTACGAGGTAAAGAAACATTGATCTCTACTGATGATTCTACAGTGAAAGCTTATATCATCCCTACTGATGAAGAGCTTGTTATTGCTCGCGATACCAAAGAAATTGTTGCGAAATAGTAATTTTATTTAGCACCTGTCCTCAAAAATCTTGACAAATCGCTAATAACTTTATATAATTAAGTTTGGCTATGTCGGGGGTGATACTGTGAAAATTGATGTATATTCGATTAAATTTGACGTTGGTTCTGTCTTGGAAATAGATGAAAGAGTTAAGATGGATGATTTTACTATGGCTAGTCGTACTATTGAATTGCCTGAGCCAATTCATCTGGTATTGCAGGTCGCAAATTCAGGAGAAGAGTTTTTGGTAACGGGAAAAATGACGGTAAATACAGCGCTCGTGTGTAGTCGCTGTCTGGAAAAGTTTACTTATTCCATGGATATTGACTTCTTTGCAGAGCTTTCTCATGATGAGATGGTGAATGATAACCAGATTGATCTTAGTGACTCAATTTACGAGCATCTATTATTAGAGATTCCTATCAAAACTATCTGTAATGAACAATGCAAAGGTCTTTGCCCTCAGTGTGGTCAGAACTTAAATTTGGGAGAATGTGGTTGTGACCGTGAGGTTATTGATCCACGTCTTGTTAAGTTGAAAGATTTTTTTAAAAAAGACTAATTATTATCTAGTTTTATATTGAGGAGGTGTTAGTCATGGCGGTACCTAAGCGTAAAACTTCTAAGGCTCGTAAGAGAAAAAGAAGAACTCATTGGAAACTGAGCGCTCCTACTTTGGTAGAATGTCCACAATGTCACTCTGCTAAACTTCCACATCGAATTTGTAAAGAATGTGGATTCTATAAGGGAAAACAAGTTTTATCTGTCTAAAAAGTAGATTATTCAATACTTAGTTTCGAGAGAAACAAGATAAAGTTAACGCTTTATCTTGTTTTTTTTGTCATTCTTTGATGAATAATCGTATAAATTTAGGGAAAAAGCTAGAAAGAAGATATATATTATGATTAGCCCACAAAAAGTAGTTGCACAAGAGCTTGCATACCATATAA
>JAGMES010000224.1 GCA_023128035.1 Halanaerobiales bacterium
AACTTATTACCATCAGCACTCCATGCATTAGTTATAGTAAATCCTCTAGCATTTTTAATTGAGATTACATTGTGATATGAATCATATCCATAAATTGTTGTATAATTATTTTTACCTTCTCCATAATCTCGAATTACCTTGGTCAAATTTGGTATTCCGTCATCGGTATTATCGTCATATTCATAGTAGGTCATTGTTTTAGTATCGTCAACTATTTGAATCCGCTTATCTTTATAAGCAAAATTATATGTTGTAGTATCTAGAGCATCTTCTCCCTCTATCTCTTTCTTCATAACTAAACCTTCACGATTCATTGTATAAATAATATCACAACCATTAACTTCAGTAACAACCCTTACCAAATTGTCTATACCATCACTTGTCATAGTTGCAAATATTGTCTCACGCCACCCATCTAACTGATCAGCAGTTCTTACAGTGTACACATCTTCACCAAAATATCCAAAATGCGTGTTATTACCCTCTGGGTCAGTAACACCACTTAAGAGATGACTGCTATTAAAGTTATAATGCGTAATATGTCCTCCAAAATCTTGATACGATTCTAAATTACCATACGAATCATAATTATAATAGGCCGATCTATTTTTTGGATCTATAACTTTCCATATTCGATCATTAGAATAAAATATCTGTATTGTTCTAGCAGGAATAGACGAATCGGAAATTTTATCCAATCTTCCATACACATCATAACCATAGTTGATCTTATTACCATATCTATCTTCTTTTCTCAATATTTTTTTCGTATTAGCTGAATAAATGTACTTTACTCTAGCAGGACTTTTAAAGCTATATTCACCCTTGGTACTATCATAAGTCAATGAAAGATCAATACCTTCTGGAGCTTTATACTCTGTACCTTCTTTTCTAAACAAATGTTCACTTCCATCTGCTCCTATAAGACGTACAATATTTCCTCCATCAAAAATAATAATACATGAATTTCCACTAAAAGTCCAACCATAACCTAATACCCCTGTCTGAGCTGATTTATTACTGTTATAAGTTCTCGCAAATTCAAGATTAAATCCTTTTGCAGGAACAGATATATCCACATCCTGTAACACTAAATTTCCACTAAAAATATTAGCTGATGCAATTCCTGCTGGTCCAAGATTAAATGATTTATAAGACCAATAATTCTTTATACCTGCTCCACCTTCATATTTAACAAAAAGAGTCGGAGATTTATCCTGATAGCCTTTTTCTCTCGAATAAAAATACTTTAAACTGCTAACAAGCTCATAAGGACAGGTAAGATAAAAACCATTATTAGGTCCAGTTCCACTTACCCATTTCTGAACCCAGGAAGGATCTAAAGCAAAATCATAATAACCAACACCGTCTATTCTTGTTGGGTTCGAAAAACTACTTGAGTAAGATGGTTTATTATCCCAAGAAATAGTGCTTTCTGCCCAACCCCTAAGCACTTCTCTAACTGAAATATCTACTGAACTTCCACCTTTTTCACTATATAAATAAAGAGTAGCTATTGCGTGTTCGATAACAGCGTCTGGAGGAATTGTAGAAAGATCAAATTGAATCAAAGACCATTGAGATACCCAATTACTAAACCAGGGTTTATTCATACCTAATTCGAGATGTGTTTCTAGACCATGCTTACTTGTTAACCCATATTGAGTTATATATGCATCTTTTGAAATAGATAAATAATAAAAATCTATATAAGTTGGATCAACTTTTATAGGATAAACCCTCTCCTCAGCATTTAACCATTCCTGATCTGGTATCAATGTCAAAATAAAATGATTCCCCTGTTCCTCTATTTTCATCTCAACCTGTTCAGTATACTCCCCATTGGCATCTTCCATATTTGCCCGTGGAATCACCACTTGAATATTATCTTCACTATCTTTAAACAAAATACTTCCATCTTCAATTTGCTCATAGCTCAAACCATGCAAATTAACTTTGAAACTAAACTGATCAGGATGCTCTGAAGAGTTCAATATAATATTCTCTTTCAAACCCAGATTATTTGAAATATACTCCAAATCAGTGTTTTGCCATACCCCACGATAAACAACCCGATTTTCATTAAACTCTCCTTGTATAGGATGTCCATCTAAAGGTTGAAAAGATATCCACGCATCACCAATTTCAAATTTCTGAGGTTTGCTCGAAACTTTAGAAAAATAAAGATGAAAATTATTTTCAGTCATCGCATAATCATAATCTATTCCTTTTTTAGCGATAAGTTTTGGATTAATATCAGTCCATTTCCCATTCTTTTTATAATGAATCGGTATTTGATGAATTGCGGCAGTAATTGAACCATCTGGATTTAAGTAATGCTTACTGTTTACACTCCGCTTATCAACAATTTCTGGCTTTCCATTTAAATTCCCCTTCTCACTAACAGCACAAACAATAAAACTTAAATTAAATAATACCGTTAGGATTAAAAGAAATCCTATAACCTTTTTCATAAAAATGCACTTCCTTTCATTTTCTCATTTTAAAGACTATAATTAATGATTAATCCACAAAAAGTAGTCGCACAAGAGCTCCCATGCCATATATATTACTGAATTTGGCGGTTTCAGTACTCTATATGACATGGGAGTGCGACTAAAATACTTTTTGTGGGAAAATCATTTAATAATAATTTTATTTTATCATTCCTTTCTACTAAATGACTTATAAATTTTATATTTTGACCAAATATTTAATGCTAAATATGTTTTTTACATATTGTATTTCGACACTTATTGTCCATTTCCTCTTATTAATTCTTAATTCTTAAATATATTCCATCCTCACTCCCTCCCCAATCTATCCAACCATCCCAACACCCGATTCTCCTCTATCAACACCGACAACGAATATCTCTCACTATATAAATGAACCAGCATCAGTGTAACCAAAATCCCCACTTCACCCCAAAACCCTACCGTCTGAATCAAAAAGTACCCCAATATCCCACCTAACAAATTCGCACCAGTATCTCCAAGCATAGCTAAAGCCGATAAATCCAATGGAAAATAAAATAGCATTAGCGGAACCAATGGTATCGCCAGATACCAGATATCACCCAACTGCCAATAAACCACAAACAATGCCAAAAGACTCACCGTAAAAACCTTCAATGCCCGTCCAGGCCGCAAATCAAGCAAATTAATAAAATTGGTTAACAACAACAGAGTAAACCAACTTATCACCGCTTCAACTGCCTGATCAGTCGAATAATACACAACTACCAGAGAAATTACCGCAGCACCCAATGCCTTCAATCCCCCGGTAGTTAACCTTCCTTTCAACAAACATCCAAAATGGCCGATCAACCCCCTTGCCTTTCGATTTCCCAGAAGATCATCAATAAATCCCAAAAACGAAAAAATCCCTGTTAAAAGTAAGATAGGAAAGAAACGCTGAATTGAATATAAACCAATAATATAACCAATAGACCAAAGAGTAGCCAGATTAAAAAATAAATACAATCCCATTCCAACAGGAATCTCTTTCCTCTGATAATTTTCCTGTATCGCATCTGCATCTATCAACAGATTCAAAAACAACGGTCTTGTCACAAAAGCTAATACAACACAAAATAGAGCAAATAAATATATCATAGATTCTTCCCACCTTTCTTTGATCGGTAACGCCAAAAACTTCTAAGCAATGTACTAAAAATATCTACAAATTGTTCTCCTCTATGCTTAAATCCAGCTAGATTACGTCCAGTCTCACGATGAGTCATCTCTAAAGGTACTTCAAGAATCCTAAATCCATGATAGTGTGCATCGATTGTTAATGCTACCTCCATCCCCCAACCAGGTTGAAATAAGCCAATTTTTTTCATCACATCACGTTTAAGAGCACGTTGACCTGAGATCGGTGCTTCAAATTTTTCTCCCGTAAAATAATTTAAACCATAACGGGCCAGCCCCTTAACAAGACCAAACCCTCCTTTTTTCCCTGATGATGGAAATTTCCCAATAGTCATATCTGCTTTATCATATAAAATCGGCTGTAAAAGCTCTTTAACAAATTTAGCTGATTCCTTTAAATCAGCATCTATCAGAAGTAAAATTTCTCCCTTAGCTTCTTTAAGTCCATGATTCATTGCCCTTCCTTTCCCGAGATTCTCTAAAAGAGAAATCACCTTTGCTCCATACATCCTGGCAATCTCCCCAGTATTATCTTTTGAACCATCATCAATAGTTATAATCTCAAACTCTTCATCCTGTAGCAGCAATGTTTGATAAACACTCTGAATCGTCATTCCAATCCTTTTTTCTTCGTTAAATGCCGGTATGAGTACTGATATCATTCAACTCACCCTTTTTAAGATATTCTTCCTTTATTTTGATCTCTCCAAAAGATTTAACTAGCTGGTATAGTCCCTTTTTCGATGAAATCTCCTCTATTGTCGGATGAAAAATCTGTCCTTGCTGAAAAATTTCTCCCACCTCTGTTGGTATCACCTGAGCTAGCACCACACAAAAATCCCATCCTTCCAATTGACCACCACTTTGTTCCTCATCGTCACTATAAATTTCTCCTAACTCCGCAACATCCAACCCGGCAATTATTAATACTTCCATCACATCCATACTCTGCGCCCAAACCTCTTTTGCATCATTCACCACCACACATTGCAAACCTGTTAACTGTTCAGCAATCGCATCATGAAAAAGTTGATTGATAAACTCCTCCTGTTCTACCATCATACCTTCTATATCTATCACCTTATCCCTAAATTGATTATTCTGACTCCGCAAATTTTTTAAATCTTCTTCAATCTGTACAATTAATATCTGCTGTTCTCTGACAATTCCATCATCTCCAATCATAGCACTCCCTACTAAAATCCCTGTTCCTAATGCTAAAAAGATGGCAATAATTGTTGTTAGATGATATTTCAGATCTATAACCACAGATAAACCCCCTTTTTAAGAGCAATTAAGAATTAAAAATTAAAAATTAAAATTAAGTCTTAGCCAAACTACTAATAGACGGACGAGTTGTTTGATGGGTGGGGAGACTAGGATGATGATAAAAATTGGGATTAGGGCTGCTATGATAAGACAAGTTACATCCTTTCGTGTGAAACCTTTCCGATATAAATTACTTACTCCCCTAGCATCTACAAGAATCGAACCAATTTTCATTCTCGTCAAAAAAGTACTTGCCATCCCAGGACGTCCTTTTTCAAGAAAATCAATAATATTAGAATGAGTACCAACTGCGACAATCAAAGTTGCTCCATACTCATAAGCTAATAACATGGCTATATCTTCACTTGTACCAGGAGCCGGAAAAGTAATACCTTTAAGATTTAGTTTCTCCAGACGCGACAAACCTGGTGCTCGCCCATCTGGATATGCATGAACTATCAGTTCAGATCCTAATAATAGAGCTTTGTCACTCACACTATCCATATCTCCAATGATTATATCAGGCTTTAAATCTAATTCTAAGCAGGCATCAGCTCCTCCATCCACACCAATGATTACTGGTTTTAAATCAGTAATATAGCTATGAATGGCTCTAAGATCTGCTTGATAATCCTGACCTCTAACAACAATCAATACATGACGATCCTGAATCAATGTTTTCACATCAGGAACTCTTAAATCAAAGATTAATGCTTTCTCTTTCTTTGCATACTGTAAAGTATTTTCTACAAATTTGTCCAATTCAATCTCTAAATTATCTCTAGTTTTTTTTATAAGTTCCTCCGTTTTCTCTTCAGTAAGTATCTCTCCTTGACCAACCATTTTCTTATTCAATAATATTTGATTATCTATAACTTCTACAAAGTCACCTTCATGTAACTTCTCAAAAATATTTTCTCCAACTTTATCTATTAAAAGCACTCCTGCCTCATTCAACACAGATGGCCCTAGATTAGGGTAACGACCACTTATAGAAGATGTAGCATTGATCACAACCTTTACGCCCGTCCTAGCCAAAGAGCGCGCTGCCACTTCATCTAAATCTTTATGTTTAATAACAGCAATATCCCCTTGCTTTAAACGTTTCACAAGATTTTTTGTTTTACTATCAAGTTTCACAACCCCACGAAAGATCAATAAATTCTCCTCCACTTTTTAATGATAGTATTTCAATAATCACCAAATTTCATTCTCCAAAACGCAATAACTAGCCCTCAATATTCCACCTTGTATATTAACAAAATCAGGGTCATAAAAAAAAAAGTGTGGTAAAAAACGTCACTGCGATATTTCGCAGTGACGTTTTTTACCACACT
>JAGMES010000225.1 GCA_023128035.1 Halanaerobiales bacterium
TATCATACACTAAAATGTTTTGGATATCTATATTTATTTGTAAATATTTGTAAGCTAATTTGCTCATTTAGAGCTTTAATCTTAGATTCAGCAAGTAAAACTACCATTACTTGATATCACGTGCTTAAAGAACAATTGAGTATATCAGAAAAACAAAAAAATAAATAGGTTAATAACAAAAACTGCTTTCAATAACAACAATGTTTCATCAAATGTCATTTTCACATATATCGAAGCTTTTAAAAATATTATCGGTTTACTGACCTGATTGATGAACTTAAGCAAGGATTTGCTTTTTCCTAAAATAGTCAAGAATAGGAAAAGAATTGTAGCCTGCTTAATTCAAAGCAGGCTCTATAAATAAAATTCCTATTCAAGTATAAATCGTAATCCATTCTCTAATTCTTCGGATAAATTGTCTGGAAACCAGTGGCCTATTCCCTTATTGATGATATACTTATACTGTAATCCTACTTCACGAAATAGTGATATCATCTCTTCCTGAGATTGCACCGGTGCTAAAAGTTCTCCCTCCATCAACACCCCCTTCACTCCCCTTAGAGCAGCGTATACAACTTTCTCTTTAGTAAAAGATTCTGGGTTTAAGCCAGGGCATAGAAGAACGAAACCATTCACTGGGAATACATTGGCCATGGTAATATCCAAAGAAGCAATCGCTCCGCCCGAAAATCCACCAATTAAGGTATATTCTGAATCAATTAAATACTGCTGTGATATCAGGTCATAACAATGTTGAATATCTTTTCTAGCGATACTCAAGTTCTTGGTCCATCCATAACCATTATGCCACCATATCTGTGAAGATTGAACATATGCAAAGATAAACCCTCTTTCTGTAAAACGATTAGGTTTCCAATAATCACTAAACTCTTTTATGTTTCCACCATTACCATGCAAAGCGAGAAATAATGGATATTTCTTTTTTTCATTATAACCTTCTGGTAAATGAACTTCATATTCCAATTTTGCTTGTTTCTGTGCCTGGTTTAATAGCATGAGATTTTTTTCTTTCAGCTTTAAAAACCTTTCATCAGATACAGGCATTATATTCAAATACTTTTGGGGATAAGCAAAACCTTGCCCAATGATTTCAGTTAAGATTTGGATATATTCTTCGTACATGCCACATTCATAACTAAGAGTAGCTTTAGCAAATTCAATTTCTGAAAAATGCTCTTGATATTCATTTGTAGGGAAGTTTTCCAGAGCTTGCTTTAACAAATTTAAGGCTTCACTACATTTTTGTTGATCACCTAAAATAGAAACATCTTTATACAGCTCCTTAAAAGTACTATATTTCATCATCATACCTCCGATAGTTTTGAGCAATCATACACCTCCGAAGTTGCCCTTACTTCCAATCGCCCGACTCAATAAATTCAGACATTAATTTCAATGCTTTACTAAAACATTCTGGTTTTATTCCAAAACCTACCCTAAAATAGCCAGGTCTCTCAAAAGCTTCCCCGGGTAAAATAAAGACTTCAGTTTTATCAACCAATTTTTGTGCAAATTCCTGACTACAGATCGACTTCTCTTTTAGGAAAGGAAATGCTACAATTCCCCCCTGGGGTTCGATCCAATCTATAAAATCCTTGTGTTTGCTTATAAACTTTCTAAACTCAGCTCTATTTGTATCAATCCACACCCTATGCTCATATACAATCTTCTCCCAATTCAATAAAAGTTTTTGAGCAAGTAAATCATTTACTTGTGTAATGGTATGAGTTGTATAATCTTTAAAATCCCGTCCATCGTCAATTAAATCCTTAGACCCAATCATCCAACCAACCCGTAATCCAACGCATGCAAAGCATTTAATCATTGACCCTACGGTCACAATATTCTCAGCTTGATCATATAAAGATGGAATCAACTTTTCCTCACCATATGGGATAAAACGATAATGTTCATCTGCCAGAATTTCCACTCCATGTTTTTTACAGAGGCAGGTAATTTGATTGATTTCCTCCATTGTCAATCTCATTCCCGTAGGATTATGTGGGTTATTTAAGACAAGTATTTTAGTATTCTCATCAATAAGTGCTTCCAGTTCATTAAGATCAATTCGGAAATTATTATCAAGTTCTAAATGCAACAACCGTACATCGTACCCAATATACCTGGGTACTTCATAAAGTGTCTGAAAAGTTGGGAATGGAACAATAATATTGGCACCCTGTTTGTATCGCAGTTGATAATAGATAAAGAGTGCTTCACTAGTTCCCGTGGTAACCAAAATATTTTCCGGTTTTACATTTTCATAAAAAGAGGCAATGATTTTTCTCAAATTTAATGAACCATAAGTATCATTGTTCGCAAAACTGCATTGAGCCAACTCTTCCATTGTTGTATTGGTGATCTCTAGAATTTCTCCCAAGGTCTTATCCTCAATACCACTTTCACCCAAATTATACTTTACGCATTGATTTTTGATTAACCATGGTTCCATTAAATGTAGTGCAATTTTCATTTCAAATCTCTCCTTTATTATTAACTTACTAGACAGACAAATTTCTTTCTTAAACTTTCCAGGCACATTTTCACACGCTCTGGAAGTTCCTCATCGCACTCTACTTCTAGCAGACGCTCCCACTCTTTTTTACATGAACACTCAATCTTATCGAATACGCAAACATCACCATCTTTATTAAAACTCTGAAATGCTCCAGAAAACTGTTCATCACAGGAAGGACAGTTTGAAGAATTGGCTTCAGCAGATACTGAATAATTCATTGGACTGATATAAATTGGGGTTGTTAAGTCAAGATTAACCCGGGTTTTCAGTATATTTACTACAGACCAAAACCAGGCGGGTCTATATACTTGATTGACACATAACTCATACATCAAAGTATTTTTTTCAACCGTTGGCAGCTCCATGTCAATCCTTTTTAGATTAAACTTTTCAAGATAACATAAACTCTTAATGTAATCCTCAATTGCCTCAAATTCAGTTAAAAATGGGGGTTTTAACATTAATAATGGGATCAGACTGATATTATGCTCTTTTGCAAGTCGAACAGAATTCTCGAAGACGCTGTTTTCAAAATTTTTGTTGATGCATAGATCTCTAATCAAGGGATTGGCCGATTCAAAGCCTACAGCAATCTCCAATTCTTTATCTACTGCTTTTTTCATTTGCAAAATCTTTTCTTCCATAAGGTCTTCGACTCTAGATTCTATGACGATCTTTTTTACACTTTCTTCTTGATTTAAAACCTTTAAAATACTAATTAGAGTAGAAAAGCTAATCTCCTCTTCCCGGAGCATACTTCCATCATTATATAAACAAACAATTGGAAATTTATTAAATTCGATACTTTGATCGCCGATCACTTCTTTTATTTGTGAGATATAATCTTCATCCTGGATTTTTACCCCGAAGTTAGTCGCATTATAAAAACCGCAAAATGTACACCCACCTGTTTCTTTAGATAAAGAACACCCTGTCCCTCTTAAAAAGAGCACGAGCCTGTCAACATACTCATTATTCAAAAATCCTTTTCTGCGTTCGGTAAAGATTACCTTTTTAAGCATACCAGCGTCTTTTTTATTTTCTAACAGGGCTAACTCCCTCATTTTTTTTAGATATGTCCGCAGTTCTTCTCTTAATTCTTTCTGGGTATTATAATCATATTTCAACATTCTCACCTCCACCCATTATTCACTAATGGCCCTTTTCATAACTTTAGCCAGTTCTTCAACATACGGTTCATTAAATAAATTCCAATGGTCACCCGGAATCTCGACTATTTCCACACTTCCATTAGTCATTTTACTCCAATGCTCTTTGGTGAATCTTGCCCAAACAGAATCTTGTGCCTTAATAGCAAATGTTGGGGAATTAATGATTCCCTTATATTTATATTTGTTCCGACCAAGGTATTGGAAATTCTTAGAGACTGCTTCACCACTCTGGGCTTCCCCTACTGTTGGTTTTGGTTTTTTAGCAAGATAGCCTTCCGCATCCAAAGACTTAGCAAAATGTTTATAATACAGCTTTTTAACGACTCTATATGGCTTATATAAGTAAGTGTTAAACTTCATGTAAGCCAATTGGCTATTATTCAAATACACTTGTTCATCAATGATAATCAATTTTTCCACTTCATCACCTTGTTCTTCTAGCATCCGTGCCATTTCATACGCAAACATCATTCCAAAGCAATGTCCCCCAATAATATATGGACCTTCTGGTTGAATTGCTTTCATCTCATACATATATTCTTTGACAAGTTCATCCACACTTTTTGGTAAAATTGCCTCTTTTAAAATACCTCTGGCTTGAATACCATAAAAATTGCAGATTGGCTCTAGTAATTTGGCTAACCCTTTATAGTGAAAAACCATCCCATCAATACTGTGGATAATAAAAATATTTTTTTTCTCAGGGGAAGTTTGATTCAGCTTAACAACACATTCCAATTTCCCCAGAATACTTTCGGTATAAATATTTTCAGCAATCGCCGAAATGGTTGGATTCACCATCAACTCACCCAAAGAGACATCTATATCAAATTCTTTTTTAATTAAACCTATCACCTTTAAAGAATTTATTGAGTTTCCTCCGATTTCAAAGAAATTGTGTTTAATACCAATTCCGCTAATGCCGAGAACCTCTTCCCAAATGGAAACAAGTTTCGCTTCTATCTCATTTGCTGGCTCCACATATTCTTCACCCATATCCAAACTGGCTTGTGGTTGGGGCAAAACTTTTCTGTCCACTTTTCCGGTAGGTGTCAGTGGCAACTTTTCAAGTTGGACAAAGTATGCTGGAATCATGTAGTTTGGCAATTCTTTTGATAAATTCTCTCTTAACTCGGGTACAGAAAGTCCCTCATCCCCTACTACATAAGCGCAGAGATACTTACCTCCTGTTTCATCCTCTCTTGCTACTACTACAGCTTCTTTGACCTTTTCATTAGATAAAAGCCGATTTTCGATTTCTCCAAGTTCTACCCGGAACCCTCGCAGTTTGACCTGATGATCTGTTCTTCCCATGAGTTCAAGATCACCGTCAGGAAGCAGTTTTCCTAAATCCCCTGTTTTATAGATAATATCCTGAGGGTTTTGACTGAAAGGATTTTTGATAAATACCTCTTTGGTCAATTCACTGTCTCCATAATAGCCTGACGAAATGAAAGGTGTACGAATATAAACTTCTCCGATGTTTCCCTTAAGACAGGCTTCCAGATCACTATTCAAAATCATAATCTGTGCTCCCGGAATAGATTTTCCCACGGAAATTGATACCCGATTGATGTCCGTTTCTTGAACACGGTAAAAGAGCTTGGCCAGGGTTGTCTCTGTAGGTCCATACATATTTACCAATTGAATTCGACTACCAAAAATTTGCATAAATCTTTTAATATCGTTTCCTCTTAATAACTCACCTGCCAAAAGGATGTAGTGTAATCCCTCAAAACAGTTTGAATCCTCCAGTTCGGCGGTCATAGCCCGAAATAGAGTTGGAACCATGTGTATCAATGTAACTTTGCTATCATCTATCCACTCTTTTAGCTTCTTCGGGCTTAAAACGATCTCCCGGCTTTCGGTAAGTAGACGGCTCTCTCTAACGTTTCCGAAATTGAAAGGCCGCCCCTCTCAGAACCGGACTTGCCCAATTAAGGCATCCGGCTCCCCATATAAACCTCTTTACACAAACGCTGAATTAAGATTAACTAAGGATTTAGGTAATGCCAAAGGGTAACGTTCCAACATTTTATCGAACTTATCCCATGTTAACTTGTTCCTTTGACTTCTCCTATTTAACCATTTATGCAGTAACTTTTCTATTTCTCGCTTATAATTTAATAGGTTATTCCAATTATCACTTACTCCATAATATTGATAATGCCCCCGTAACTTTTGATTAACGGTTTTCCATATCTCTTTAAGAGTTAAGTGCCTATTTTCTTTGATCCATTTCTTAAAATCCTGTACTTTTGCATGAAATTTCTTCCGAGAAGTCTTCCATTTTAATTTAAACTTTCCTCTACGACTTCTACCACAATAATGCGTAAAGCCCAGAAAATCAAATGTTTCAGGTTTTCTTCCTCCTCGTCTTTTCACATCTCTTTCAGCAAATCTTCCAAAGTTTATTATTCGTGTCTTTTCTTCTGCTAGTGCAAGTCCGAATTTCGCTAGTCTTTGCTTAAGAGCATGATAAAATCTTTCGGCATCTCTTTTATATTGAAAGCATACTACATAGTCATCAGCATATCTGGTCATATATACT
>JAGMES010000226.1 GCA_023128035.1 Halanaerobiales bacterium
TCAGTTTAATACTGCCATAAACTTGGAGAGAAGCATTAGCCTGCAGAGAAATTACAGTTCCTGGATCAATTTCTAAGGTAATACCATCAGGAACAATAACAGTTCCAGTAAGTTTCATCACATTTTCATCAGTCCATATTGGTAGATTCTCTTGAGACCAGACTTCATCTACCAGAAGTTCTCCTGACAGAGTATTGGTAATAGTTACTGTCAAAATAGAGTCTGGATTATCTTCATCCAATATAGCTGATTTTTGACCATCATTATCTTCGACTACAACTTCAAACTTATATTTTCCAATATCAGCAAAGGTATGATCTAGTATTGTTGTACTTGTCTCTATCTCAAAGATTAAGTTAGAATCTAGATACCAATAATATTTATCTACTGTTCCATCAGGATCAAATGCTGTTGCTGCAAATATTAAAGTATGACCTTGATAAGTAGTCATATTGCTGACTGTCAGGGTAACTACAGGTGGAAAATTATGTCGTACTTTTTTAGTTTTAACTCCTATCGGATTTTCAGCCAGGTCTTCCTGATAGATTTCATACTTATATTCACCACATTCTGGCTGATCAAAATCTAAATAGTCAGTTCCAGCAGCTATCTCTTTCGACTCAAAATCTGGAGCATAAGCCACTGTTCCGTCAGCGTTTAACCAGACCACTCTATAGAAAAGAGTACCCAGTTCATTAGTAGTAAAATAAACTTTTTTTGTTCCATCATTGGTTACTATTTCATCTGATTGATCATTAAATGTTAAAGTAGGTACAGTAATATCAACAGTAATCGGATTACTGTAACCGATATCAGACCAATTCCCTGCCACATCCCGTGTCTGAATTGCTATATAATACACAGTATCTTCATCCAAAGCCAAACCTGTTATATCTAAATTTGTATTATTGTAATCATGAATGACAGCATCTAGATTGTTTATAGGAGTAGATAAATCACCTGTTAAATCCGTATTATCAACTACCTGATATCGGTAAGCTATAATACCACTATGACTATCACTGGAACTAAAACTTACATCTAGAATCTCACTGTCATCATTAGTATAATCTGGAGCAGTCACATTCAAAATTGTTGGAGGTTCTAAATCAGCAATCAAAGCTCTACTCATTGCTGGGCTTGACCAGAGACCAACTCCATTCTCCGCTTTAACTGAAAGATAGTAGCTCTCTCCATGAGTCAGATTTAGTGAAAGATAACGATTAATCTGCTGAGTGCTTTCATTCTCACTTAATGATGATAAATCTAGAGACTGCCAGCCATTGGTCACATCTATTCCACCTCGGGTAGTGCCAACTCCATATTGATAACTCTTAATTCCCGAATGTGGATCATTGGCTGTCCACTTAAGCAAGAAATCCTTTGAAACATAATCCACGAGATTAAGAACCAGAGCCCCTGGGCCAGATGCATCAACAACAATCCCATCTGAGTACAATTTTGCTGTTGCCCAGTTTAATTGATTAACAACCCTAACCGCCAGATAATAAGTCGCTCCATCAATAAAATACTCTCCATCCCCTTTTGTTATATCAACTCTTCTTTCATCACTTGTTTTCCAATCAGAATCCAGAATCGTTCCATCAATATCATTAACTAAAGCATATTGATAATGTTTTAATGGTATTTTTGAGTTATTAATTTTCCAGACAAAGGAAAGGGTTTGGTTATCAATACTATAGTCTCTTCATTGGTTCCAAATAAATCTAATGGTGAAGTTATCTCAACTTGAGGAGGTTGGTTCATATTAACTGTTAGTTCTACCCTATCTGATAAACCAGTACTATTAACAACCTCAATTATCATAGTATCTTTATCTGGTTTATTTCTTTTAACAGATAACTGTTTTTCTACCTCAAAAGAACCATCAGTTAATTCAATTGGCACACCATCAATAGTCAACTCTGTCGCATCACCTTTGACAATAATATGATTAGCCACATATTCATTCTCATTAGGATAAGTGACAATAATTTCTAGTTTACTTACAGTCTGCTCAGCTTTACTTCCCCAGAACTTAACTTCATAAAACCGACCAATCAGAGGATTCATCTCTGGGTTTTCAAAATAGATTTTTACTTTATCAGTAGCAATATTTTCATCACCAAGATAAAAGCTATTCCATCCATAGACTAACTGATTTTTTATAAATTCACCTACTGTAGTTTAAGAAATCCAATTACCATTTTCCCAATATTCAATTTAATCGAGAGGATGTTGGCAATGGTTTTTTATATTTTCCAGTTAAACTGCAGTATTTGTATGTTGCCATTTACTCTATTTTTATTATGCCAAACACACTTGGTATACCTTCATCACCCAACCCTTGATTTCTTAACTTAATTTCTGAATTTTTTAATGCTAAAGAAGGCTGTTGATATATACTTTATCAACAGCCTAAGATAATTATTTTATTTTATTTTTTATATATTGATTTATTATTTCTTTTTTGCGTATTCATATTGATTTTCTATTCTAGGATCATCTAAGTATCTTTCTACATTATGATAATTGACTATATTATCATATAATTTTCTTTGATTATATGATTTAAACAAAATTAATAATGCTTCATAATTTTCAGAATTTTTATTTAGTGCTTTTTTTAAATAATATTTTGTAAGAAAATCTAAAACTTTTTCCTCTACTTGTCCCCATTTTTTATTGGTTTTGTCACTTTGATTAAACGTGTAAAATTGTTTTCCTTTCTCATACAATTGAACAGATGTTAGTGTATTGTTATATAGATCGACTGTAACTAACGAAATAAAAACTATAATATACACTATTAAATAAAATTTGAATTTTTGTTTAAATATAATTTCATACAACGAAAACACCATTAAACCTGATACAATGGGAAGAAAATAATATATCAAATTCACTATTGACACTCCTTTAAGGTTTAATAATTGTATAACAGTTTACTAAATATTATATTTATTAACCATTTTCATCAAGCTATATGTTCAAATATATGCTTAATAGTACAATTAATATTACCTATTTCAACTTAAACTTTCTTCAGGATGAATTGTTCTTCTAAGAAACATTTTCAGTCTTCTAATGAATTAAGTTTTATAAACTTTTTCTATTATTATTTTTTTACAAAATTATTACTATTAGTAAAATTAATAAAATAATATCCAACAAAATACATAATTAAATATAGAGTATTGGCTACAAAGCTATAAATATAATACTTATAAATTTCTGAGAATGGACTTTCCATAATAATAATTTTTTTTAAATAAATAACCATAGGGAAATTCCATATAATGTAAAAATATTTTGCAACTATAGGATTATCTAGCATGGTTACATATATAAACGTCGTTATAAAACCTATTAAATAAGAGAGTAATGATAAAAAAAGATTTTCTTTTCTAAATGAAATTGTATTGTATTTTTTTCTATTTAAATATCCACATCCCAGCCAAAAAAATAAAGGATATAGCATATATAGAGTTTTACTAACTCTACCAAAAAATAATAAATTCGTTAAAGCAAAAATCATCACACACCAAAATATGCTCTTTTTCACAATTTAACACCCCTTAATAGTTTTATTTCAAGCTGAATTTTTCATATTTACCATAAAGACAAAAACACTATGATCAATGATAATACAAACTTCTTTTTAACTTCTAATTCTAATTTTTTTTGCATCTAAAATTTATTAAAACAGAGTTCAAATATATATTTTAAATCATTAGCGTTGCATAAACTATGTAAATATAATTTCAAGTGTTTAGAGTACAAAAATAATACTACCTGTTCTTACTCTGATTTATAGAAATTTCTAGCAATTTCTTTGCCAAGCTAAAAGCAATATCTGAATAAAAGTACTTCTCTACTACGTTTTTACAACAATATTACAAATTTATAGGATCGTATACAAGATCATATAAATGATCTACTTCACAAATCATCATCCGCCTTCGTCGACAACTATACTATTTGAACAATCTTCTTTTAAATTCATCAAAATTTATATATTGGCGGGTTTTCAATAGTCTTTGGATTGATAACAATTCACCACGAAAATATGCACTTAACTTAAGAATCATCATTAAGCAATATATACTTAGAGCTATAAACACTTGATTCATCACAACTTCTCTCATTAATCCATAAAAATGTTTGATTCTAAAATGTTTTTTTATCCATTTGAAAAAGAGTTCAATTTGCCATCGGCAGCAATAGAGATCACAAACCTCTTCTGAACGGTAAGCTCCTTATAATAGAGATTTGTGGTTAAGAACTACCTATCTCTATTATAAGGAGTTTTTTCTTTAATTTTTAGCATATTTCGGTGTTTTAAGTCTTGATAAACTGAAAAAATTAGTTTATGCAACGCTAGTGATTTTAAATAAAGATTAATAAGTATACAGGTAACAAATATTATTACCTGCATAATATTTTATTCAACCCTATATTCATTATCAATAAATTCTTGGTAATATCCATTCACATAATATTTATTTCTGTTTTCACCCTCTTCCCAATAACCCCAAAACGTTTTTTGTAATGCATCTATTATATATGGCTTATAATTTTTCAATATCATTACTGGTAGTTTAGATTCATATTCATAATAGGTCATATTTTTATGTTCTGAATCAAAATCAAAATCCATTAAAAAATATTCAGGACTAGATAATACAAATTCATACATAAATTTCATTCTGGCGTTTATTTCTTGTTTTTCATTACCGCATTCTGGTATTCTTGCTTCTTTCATTAGTTTGAAAACTACTTTATCTATATTAGGAACCCCATATTCGGAAACTAGTTGATTCATTGTTTTTATAGATCCAATAGAATTATTAGTAATATCTAACCCTTTAATAATATTCGCTAACTTGCCAGTTTGAGCAAATTGTCCAGTTAAAGCTAAAAAACCGCTAATTTTAGCATCTTCTTCACTAGTTAAGCTATTTCCATCCGCAATACCAAATAATTCTCGCTCAATTATATAATTTATTGTACTACCCCCAAAAGGATTCCAACTATTTATTCCTTGTAGTAAAACTTGTCTCCTTTTTGTAGGTCCTAATTTATATCTATATAATTCACCATTAAAAGTATAACGTTTTTTAAAACTTGGTTCCCTAAGTAAATCTTGGATAGCATCTTTCTCAGTGTCGTTTATTGAAAATTGCTGATAGAACCAAATATCCCAATGCCACATATCTTTAACCCAATAATTTCCAGTCGGGTCAATATATTTTAATGGATTGTTTATAGTATATATATATATATTTTGACTTTGCATTTTATCTAACTCACCACAATACGTATCCTCACTGATAAACCTACCTATCTCAGGATCATAATACCTCGCTCCATAATAATACAATCCAATCCCTTTAACATGTCTTTGACCTGTAAACTTATACTCTATTTCTTCCTCATACTCAAAAACACTAGTCCCAGGCTTATACAAATCCTCACCAAATGGCATATAATCCTGCTCCCAGATTACAAAGCCATCTTTATCTGTAATTAATCTAGTAGAACCTAGATTATCATGGTGATAATATACAATTTCTTCACTATTACCAATAATTCCTTCTACTTTGGCTATCTGTCTACCATAAGCATAAATATAACTTACTTCAGTCTGATTATTCTCAGCTTGAATTTCATCTAAAACTGGATCATATACTTCTAACAATACCTTCCCAGCCTGATTAAAGACATAATGAGTAACAGATTCATCCTTTACATCTGACCTTATCCTCATACCATCAGTATCATAAACAAATTCAGCCTGAAGTTCTTCATTTAAATAAACTGCTTTCAGTCTATTCTTAATTGTATATTCATAACTCCAGTATTCCTTATAGCCATCTTTAATAAAGGAAACAGTTCCGTTGGGATTTTCTGTAAAATTATTTCCTTTCTCAACCAAATTACCATTCTCGTCATAAACATAGTAGAATGTCTCACCAGTCAGATTATTGGTTGCTTTCTTCAATCGATTACTGTTCTCATAATACTCATAAGTAGTTTCTTCACAATTACCAACGATAGTCCTTTTAGTGGTCCGATTACCCCCAGCATCATAATCATATTCTAACTTAGCATTATCAGCTCTTTGATAAATCTTAACCATATCCCTCAGATCACCATAAA
>JAGMES010000227.1 GCA_023128035.1 Halanaerobiales bacterium
ATCACATAGGTCTTTTTGTCATACCCATTTTTCTGTTTTTTTATATTTCTTCAGATGTTCATAAGAAATCATTGCAATTCCCAGTTAAATTATTACAAATCACCTGCAAACTCATTATTTATTCCGAGAGACTATTAAAATGTTTTCACTAACTTTATCTATACATAATAACATAGATTTTGGAATTTGAAAACTGTTTATTTGTTATGTTACTCGTTAAAATTGACGTTTTAACTTTCATAGTTCAAGATCACTTATTTACTATTCCACACCTAAAGCCTTAAAAACTGCAAATAATTGTGCCTTTATCAAGAATAATCTGCAATTGTTGTTTTATTTTTGCTTTTATATTTTTATTTTCAGAGAATAGCCTTTTGTAAATAACCTTCATATTTATAAAATATCCTTTGTGATTACAGGCATATAGTTTAAATCTCTATCCATCGATAATTCTCCTTTCAAGTAATAATTGAATATTTCTACTTTCAAAGTTTGTAGTTCACGTTGGTTTTATCTAACTAAGTTTTGTTTGTACAAAAAAAGACCTCCGAGTTAAGGAAGTCATGGTTTTCTTCAAGTGATTTGTCTTTCGCAACGGTTAGATATTACAATACGGTTAATATTTCTTCCAATAATTTTATATCAAATGATTTAATTGTCCAAATCCAATTTGCCTTTTTAATCATATCTTTTGTTAATTTGATAAATATCGTATAGATACTTCATTTTATCTAATCATGTTTCAAATTCATCAGAATTCATCTTGATGTATTGGTAAAGTATTATTTATTAATTTTTTTAATTCTATTTTATCATTAACACTTACTATTATCAGTTATTTGTTTATATATATTTTCTCCAAAATAATCAATTAAGAAAAATGGAAATCCTCCTAAAACAGCAACTCTATCATTTATATTTATAAACTTATCTAGCTGGTTGCTAAATATTAGTACTTGATTAATATGTGATCTATATTCACGATAAATAGGAATGTTAAATGACGACATCACGATACAGTTTGCTTTTTTTAGGCTATGTCTTAAAATAAGAAACCAATCATCTTTTCTAAGATTTGTTAAATCACAAAATTCAGTACAATCTGTAACCACATTTTTATATTTTATATTTATTTTTGCTGGAACGGAACACCGTCTCCAGCAAGAATCCTTCGTTTTTAAATCCCTTATTGCTTCTACCATCGGATAGCTCACATATAGTTTACCTTGTTCAGTTTCATTATCAAAAAACTCAATCATTTCCTTTATAATTTCATCTCCATCTTGACCATTAACTGCATGTCCATCATAATCGAAAAAAAGAAATATTTGTGAAATTGATTGTTTATCTCTACCATTAGAAAATTCATTTTCTACACTAGGGTCTCTTTCAATTAATATCTCAATAACCTCTGTTTGAAAATCATCTTCTTTTAATTTTTTATATAATTGATATATGTGAGTATTAAACGAGAGAAAAATTAATTCTTTGTTGTCACTTCTACTAAAAAAATTAGTTTTTAAATTATCTAATATTTGTTTTTCTGTCTTTTCACCTTCTGAAATAAAAACAATGATTTCATTTTTCATCGAAAGACCCCGCTCTATACATTTTTTCAATATTATGTGCCTTCCGCAATTCTTTTTGAGTAGCATTGGAAAAAGAATCAATTTTACCTTCAACAAGATTAAAATAACAATCTGGCCTTAAAAGATTATTGTCCATAATACTGGTATTATGGGTTGTCATTATTGCTTGGGCGTTTTTTTCCATTACTTCTTTAACTACCAGCCTAGCTAGATTATTATGATAAAAAGCATCAAATTCATCAATACACACCATAGAAACTTTATCTAAATTTTGTAACCAATAATAAAACAAAGCAAGAGTACATGTACCTCTTGAGGCTACACTAAAAAAGTTAACTTTGCGTTTACCAAATTTACAAATAATTGATTTTTCTCCATCAATTTCACCAACTAATAATTTATAATCAATTTCTGCTTTGTTTAAAAACATTTCAAACTCCTGAAGTTTACCACTCTCAATTATTCCCTTTGATATCGATCCGCTTCCAGTCTTAAAACCTTGATAATGATTTCTTTCTAAAGAACTAAAAAGTAACATATTATTTACAAAATCAAAAAAACTTTCAAATGTGTTATTAGTTTTATTATCTACCAAAATAGAATTACTCCTAATGTACTTCACAAATGACATATTCTTTTCTGTCAAATCTTTTTTTAGAGTTTCAGTACCTGCTAATTTTACTTCACTTTCATGGTTTATATGGTCATAGTAAACTACCCTTTTATCATCTATAAATAACTCTTCTCTAATTATATTTTGAGGGCTATCTTTTTCATATTTATAAACTAAATACGAAGAATCAAACTTAAATTTATAATAAAACTTAGCAATACCTCCTTTGAATAAGTTTGTAAAAGGTTTATACTTATTTAGATTGCTTTCATTATCTGTTAAATTAAGTGTTATATCAAATATTGCTAAACCTAAATTTGACTTCCCACTACCATTTTTTCCATATACCAAAGCTGTTTTAACAATTCCATCCATAATTGCATTACTACTAAATTCATAGTTCTTGACTTGATCAAGTCTAAATACTAACTCATCTTTAAAGTTTTTAAAGTTTTTAACCCTGAATTCAGCTAACATTATATTTTTCTCCTTTTAAAAATATTTGTTTTTTTATAAATTTGTTTCGCCCAAACTATTTATATTTACTTTAATACTCTATACTAACTAGTTTATCCCATTAATAAAAAAAACGCAACCCTTGCCGTAGTTTTTTTTCGGCAACAAGCCGAACAGAATTGTAATCTCTAACTTTATGTAAAATAATAGTTTACTATTCAAAAAATACTCCTGTCCTATACATTTTTTCAAGATTATGAGCCTTACACAAGTCTTTCTGAACATAACCAGAAAATGAATCAATTTTGCCATCAACAAGGTTAAAATAGCAATCTGGTCTTAAAAGATCATTGTCTATGATACTGGTATTATGAGTTGTAATTATTGCCTGCGTGTTACCTTTTAATACTTCTTGAACTATCATTCTTGCTAATCTATTATGGTAAAAAGCATCAAAGTCATCAATAAATATTAATGTTACTTTATATAAATCGATTAACCAGTAGTAAAGTGCAGCAAGCGAATATGTTCCATTTGATGCAATACTAAACAAATTGATTTCATGACCATCAAAATCACAAAAAATTAATTTTTCTCCATCTACTTCTTTTGCAATTAATTTATATCCTATGTCAGCACTTTTTAAGAATAATTCAAAATCTTTCAGTTTACCACTTTCAATTATTTCCTTAGCTATTAATTTATATCTAGTCTTAAAACCTTGGTGATGACCTTTTTCTAAAGAACTAACAAATAACATATTGTTCACAAAATCAATAAATTTATTAAAAACAGTGTTATCCCTATTTTCTATCAAAATAGAATTGCTTTCAAGATACTTTACAAATGATATATTCTTTTCTTTTAAATCATTTTTTAATGTTTCAGCACCTGCTAACTTTACTTCCCCCTCATGCTTTTTATGATCATAATAAACTAACCTTTTACCATCTATATATAATTCTTCTTTAATTATATTTTGCGGGTTATCTTTTTCGTATTTATAAACTAAGTACGATGAATCAAACTTAAATTTATAATAAAACTTAACAGGACTATTTTTGAATAAATTAGTGAAATACTTATAGTTATCTAAGTTTTTTTCTTTGTCTGTTAAATTAAGTGTTATATCAAAAATAGCTAAACCTAAATTTGATTTCCCAATACCATTTCTTCCGTATACCAAAGCTGTTTTAACAATTCCATCCATAATTGAATCAGTATTAAACTCATAGTTCTTAACTTGATCAAGTCTAAATATTAACTCATCTTTGAAGTTTTTAAAATTTTCCACCCTAAATTCAGATAACATTTTATTCCCCCCCAACTTAATGAATATTTATCTTATGTCGTATCTAAGATCTAATTCTTTCATTTTAACATACTTATTATTAGTTTATCCAATTAGCAATTAAATATAACTCTACTGCTCTCCGTAAAATGTGAAATAACTGAGTTTAGCAAAAAAATTAGCCTGCCGAGTAAACTCCACAGGCTAAAAAAATGAACCTTATTTCCCACAACACTTCTTATACTTCTTCCCACTACCGCAAGGACAAGGCTCATTCCTACCAATCTTTTCCCCTTTAACGATCGGTTCTTTTTTAACCTCTTCATCACCAGCATTAGTATGCATTGTACGATTAGGCTGCTTAAGAGCCATATTTGTCGTATCTGAATTACCAGAAAGATAAGTAATCTTCCGCTCTTTAGCCTGAGTTTCACCAGAAACCACTTTTACATGGAATAAAGTCTTAACAAGATCGGACCGGATACTTTCAGTCATACTCTTAAATATCTCAAAAGACTCAAACTTATACTCAGTCAAAGGATCGCGCTGACCAATTGCTCTAAGGCCAATTCCCTGACGAAGTTCATCCATCATATCCAGATGATCCATCCATTTCCATCTATAATCGTCAAAACAATCTGCCTTTAAAATGTTATTATCTATACATAATAACATAGATTATGGAATTTGAAAACTGTTTATTTGTTATCATCCATACTATTAATCATAGATTTGAAAACTCTGCTTCATAGAAATCATTTTTCATTTAACTTTTTCAGATTCTTCTTAACACACCTTTTACCACTTCGATTTTTATTATTTGAATATGTAATGAATAATGATTAAAAAATTAATAAAATTTTAAATTAAATGTTGTATTTTTTTTATTATTTTGATACAATCATGTTAGTTAATTTTAGGAATTAAATACTAAAATTTTATAGAAAGTTAGGGGGGGATTGCAAATGGGGAACGACAAAAGTAGCACAGGCAATAAGGGAGAAGTTATTAATTTAGTTAACGTCAATAAAAAATTCGGAAATAAAAATGTAATTAATAATATGACTCTACTGCAAAAACCCTATTCACCTTATTAATTAATGTAAATAAATAAAAAATTATAAAATGTATTGAAAATTATATATAAATATTATATAATAATTATATAATCTTCTTAATTATGGGGTGATATTATGTTCAAAGAAAATAATGATCATACTCAAGTACAATTACTTAATACTTCAACATGGATGAGTCCTTCCATTAAAAAAAAATTATTAAAAAGCTGGGCACCTATCTTTTATGAGCATGTCTTTTGTAAAATTTATGAAAAAATCTTTGCTCCACTTTATTCAGAAGACAATGGAAGACCCAATTTCCCTATAAATATCCTACTCTCCCTCGAATTCATCAAACATCTTTTCGACTATACTGACGAAGAGCTCATTGATCAATTTTACTATAACTATCAAGTTGCCTATGCTTTGAAAATACAAACATTGGGAGAAATTAATCTAGCTCCACGAATATTATACAACTTTCGTTCTAGAGTATATCACTATTTGCTTAAAAATTCTAAAGAAGAGAATGTCATTTTTGAACAGTTCGTTGAATTAACTAGATATTTTATTAACATTACAGATATTACAACTAGCGAGCAGAGAATGGATTCAACGTTCATTTCTTCAAATATTAAACGTTCTGGAAGACTTGTTCTTGGAATGAATGTCCTTGAACAGGCTGTTAAAGCCATTCCTGAATCATTACGTTCTGACTCCCTTTCTAAAGTATTGGAAAACAACTTTAGATCAGATCTATTGTACCGTTCCAAATCAAATCAATCTAAAGAAAAAATTGGATTCATTATAAATCTTTGCTTAGAAGTATTAAAAATTACTGATAAAAATTCTGAATTAAGGTCTAAAGATAAAATAAAGATATTAAAACGTTTTGTAGAAGAACAAACTGCTTTTGACACCGAAACATCTACATATAGAATAAAAGAAGGAAAAGAAATTTCGTCAAATTCACTTCAATCTGCCTACGATACTGATGCAACCTATCGAAAAAAAGGAAACCGTAAAAGTGTTGGTTATTCACTAAA
>JAGMES010000228.1 GCA_023128035.1 Halanaerobiales bacterium
ACTTAATGGAGTCTTGATTGTAACTTCGTAGATTCTCTGCTTAGATAGAAATTCCTTCAAGACTTTCAGTCTCCTACTTAATGGAGTCTTGATTGTAACTATGAAGAAACTATATTGAGGTCTATTGTGGTTAGTGTCTTTCAGTCTCCTACTTAATGGAGTCTTGATTGTAACTATTTCTCTTATGAAACTTGCATTGGGTTTTATGGTAATGACTTTCAGTCTCCTACTTAATGGAGTCTTGATTGTAACTGCAACAAATATCACGACTAAACCGCGTCATTTCGCGGTTCATAACCTCAAAATATCATAATCTTTACTTTGATTTTCGCAAATCATTTTTCTGCTGAAAAACAGGGGGTATTTGCGAACTTGATTTAACGCTATACATACTCGCTATAGTTCATTTATTACTATTTCCCTAAATTATTTCCGTATTTCTCATGCTCAGTATCTATTACATCAAAATACGTGGAATAGCTTTGATTTTGTTCAAAATTATTCCCTTAATTTTCCATGGTTTTTTCTTCCAAACAGGGCATTTGCGAAAACAATTCTTTTCCCCATGCTGTATACATTTCTTCATTGATACTCTATTTCCTTCCTAAGATAATCTTTATTTAAGCATCAAATATTTCCAAAACTATTGCACGAATCATTAACTATTGTGATAGTACTCCCCACAATTGCAAAAAAATAAACTCTAAGAAAAATTCCTGAGAGTTTTTGTTTGATATTTTATTTCTTAACCATCAATATCCTAATCTTCATCTGGATAAGGTGTACAGGTAAAAAAGATAGTAGAATCAGAATCATTAATGTTAGCCTGATTATTATTTTTAGCACCCGCTGAAGAACTACCTACTAATAACAAAGTCACCACTATCAAATAACACGTAATTTTCTTCATCAAGTTTCCCTCCTTAAATTTGTTCATAAAATGGTGTATTCTCGAAATGTCTTTTAAGACTTTCAGATAATGATGTTATACAATCTAATTGAATACTTTTTTCTATTTCAATAATCTTTGAAAAACATTTAAATGCATATGTATAATTTTTTACTCGAATATAATTTTCTAATGCTACATAAAAAGCATCTTTTGCTCTAAAAAAATCTCCTTCTTGCATTTCTGATTGACCTTTGAAATATAAACTCTGTGCAACTTCGAAATAATTAGAATATTTAGCAGCTAACGTTTCTGAAAGATTTAAATATTTATTAACTAACTCTATATTATTAAATTTTAAGTAAATTTGAGGTAAAACTCTTTCTTCAGCATTTTCCTTGGCTTTATTTAGCATTTCTATAGCTTTCTCATAATTTTCACTAAGATAATAATAATCACTATAATTGATGTAAATCAATTTCTTCTTTCGCCTTTCTAAGTTATCAAAGTATGGAAGACTCAAATCTAAGAAACTCTTTGCTTCACTTAAACAAAATTCATTTTCACATACTCGATAATGTGTTAAGTTGGCCCATGCTATATTAATATATAATTCAACTTTAATTAACTCGTCATCTGTCTGGTCTATCAATTCTTTGAATAAACTAATCGAATCATTAAAACGACCACCATGACCAAAAATTAATCCTTTAAATTTTAGAAGTTTTATTTTTTCTATTCCTTCATTATAAACTAAAGCTTCACTTATTGCCTCATACGATTTTTCATATTCTCATAATAAATATAGCCCTCTTGCATTAAGGTAAGTAATTTTCGAAAATAATTCTTTATTTCTTTCCGAAAAAACCTTGGCATAACTTATATTTTGTACAAAACCTACTAATTTTTTATTTTCCAAGTTTTCTTGAGCTCTTTTAAAATATTCTTCATTCGAAACAAACTCATAACTCCTATCCATGATAACCCTCCCAATCAAAAATAATAAATCCTATTTTAAGTAAATAAATATTAAATATTTCCCTTATTAATTATAACAGATAGTTTTCTTTATTTCAAGTATTATTTTTATGTTTTTACATAATAATTCTTTTTAAAACTATAGAACTTCTTCTATTGGCGGATAAATTTTTACTTTTATAAACACAACAGTTCAACGCGTACTTAAATTGCACGTGCTATATAAGTTCAATACAAATAATACAAAAACCGTCCAAATCATTTTGAACGGTTTGACGAAATATATTAACTTCTTCGATTGTTTCTTCGTTAAGCTCATTATGTATATTTTTTACTCCATTCACTTGATTACATTTCCAAAATATCAATAGCAAAACACCTCTAACAAATGTCCTAGCTAGTAAAGCATGGGTTATAATAATGCTTCTTCATTCACATAATCTCTGAAGTTCTTCCATCTTTCAGTCTCCTACTTAATGGAGTCTAGATTGTAACTGGGGAATGGAAGATGGTATAAGTGGTACTATGTGGGACTTTCAGTCTCCTACTTAATGGAGTCTAGATTGTAACCTTCCAAACAGGGCATTTGCGAAACCAATCTTCGCCTTTCTGTATACCTTTCTTCATTAATACTCTATTTCCTTCAAAAGATAATCTTTATTAAAGCATTAAATATTTCCAAAACTATTGCACGAATCATTAATTATTGAGATAGTAGTCCCCACAATTGCAAAAAAAATAAACTCTAGGAAAAATTCCTGAGAGTTATGGTCATTACGAATATAATTCACATTTAACGACATTTCAGAAGGGGAAGTCTCTCTCCTCTATAAGTGAGGTATCAGTACCAGAGCACTCAAACTTCAAAGGGAGTATAAATCCCCTTCTGAAATCATTATACTTAAAATGTAGTAACGTAGTTATTACATCGACTCTAACATACATCCATATATGGACAATCTTTTGGACAGTTTTGTGATTTACCAGGGTCAATCTCTTCATAGATCATCCTCATTTTATGGTCTCTTTCCTCTATAAACCATTGTCGCAACTCATCGTCAATCATATGAAATTCTTTTGAAACAGTTAATCGACCATTTTTAAACTTTGGATAAACAATACAGCCGATATTAACTGGTAAAGATGTTAAGGCTTCCATTGCCAAAGCATGTCCAGTAACTTTTAAACGATGAAAAAGTTTAGGCTCTTCATATTTTACCTCAAATAGGATAGATTCTATAAAACTAAATGCATCTACGCTCAGATAATTATTTAACCCAATAAACGAACCATCAAGTCTATGTTCAACTGTCACTGGAATCGCCTGAGCTAGAAGTGAATCCTCTTCAATATCTGGGTGTTTTGCTAATGTATCCTGGAGTCGAAAATTGATTCGATTACTTTCAAAGTCCCAAAGCGTTTGAATCTTTTCTTCTAATTCAGGTTTTAGTGATTCATCATAAGTTTCTACCAACGAATTAACATAATCAATATTTACGCTGCTAATTTCAGCCATTGCTTTGTCAATATTTTTTATTTCATGAACGTAAATTGCGCGTTTTGTATTTTTTATAAGATGGTTTAAGATTTTATTGAAAAGCATTTCTTCCTGCATTTTGTAACTCGGTTCTACTTTGATCATTTCAACCTTTTTCATAAAGAGATCACGCCCGGTTTCACAATATCGATTAGTTACTTCGAAAAGGGTTAGGGATTGATTGTATATATTTTCCAAAGGAGGTCTATTCCAATTCCACCCCCTCAATTCATCACTTACATACATCCTGCGTGATTTTGGTAATATGCCTTTTATTAACTTTTCTCTTTCTTCCTTAGTCAAAAAATACATCAAATCACCCCTTTAGTAAACATCACCACAATAATTTCTATATTCACAGTCATAGCAACGTCCTTGATACGGAGTAGCATTTGGAAATCTTTCTTCCTTGATCATTTCTCGAATTGTCCTAATTGATTTAGCAACAAATTCCCTCATGTTTTCTGTAATATCAAACTGGTATATTGTATTTTGCGGTATCAAATAAATCATTCCCTGATGAATAGGAGAACTATATTTCTCTTCGAGAAGCATCGTATATGCGGTCAGTTGATATTTATGATTTAAACCAGGAGGATTATTAGTATATTTATATTCAACAGGTATGACTTTTTCATCTGTTTTGATCATCATATCCAGAATTCCATTAAGCATTAATCTCTGTGAATAAAGTCTTACTCTAAAAAAACGTTCACCATCATCAAGACCATAACGTTTCAGTGTTCTGCGAGTTTCTAACTTTTCTATTAAATCATGCTCTTCTTTTCCAAACTTCATTTTAAACGTCGTTTTTTTACGAACAGGCTGACAGTATGTATAATAGACTATCCTTGGACAATAACTATGTTGCTTCAAATCTGTTACTTTCAAATTAACCTGTGCTGCCATTATTAATCACCTTTTTCAATTTAAAATCTTTAGAACAGATGGGAAAGAGCTGAATATTTCCAGCTTCACCTCCCAAAGTTCTTCGAAAACGCATTATTAACTCCTGTTGTCGATTAGAATTCAAATTTCCTAAAAAAGCACTATATTGAATTCTGATCAATGAGTAATCTTTGCATAATTCTGATACTTTATATCGAATTTTATCATCAGGAACATCATAAATGACTAAAGTATGCATTTCAATTCCCCCAATTTACCAGCTACTTATAAATGGTCGATATTTTGCTTCTTCTCTAACTACAACTGCTAAATGACGCGCCTGTCGTTGAATGATATTCTTAATTTTATGTTTTCGTCCTTCATATTTTTCTGTACTATCTAAGCGCTCCATAATTCGTTTTGCTAACTCCTTTCGAGTTAATTGAGTTAGACCATTTTCATCCAGTTCAAGTTTTATTCCTTTATTTAAGGCAGCCAATACGGTTCGATCAACAATTGGTTGACGAAATTCTTCAATTAAATCAAAGACTAATGAAGGTTTTCCAGAACGATCAACATGAATAAATCCCCCATAAGGATCTAAACCTGCTCTATTAATAGCTCCCCAAATTCTGGAGTATAACATTCCATATCCATAATTTAAAAGTGAATTTACTAGATCAGTTGCTCCTTGAGTTTTTCGACTAGGAAAATTATATTCTTCTGATATAAGTCTACCAAAAATACTCCAATAAGATTTTGAACCTAACGCTTCATATGCTAGTAATTGACTTCGGATATCATCAATTTTTTCACCTTGAAGTTGTTTTATTTGATCAATACAATTTGAAATTTTATCAACTTTTTTCATGCTATCATGGTATAATTCTGCATCTTTTTCTTTTCTATATTTTGAAAAATATTTCAAAAGCACTTGTTGATTTTTTAATTTGCCAATAGCAAAACATTTAGATATTTCAATCCCACGATAATCTTCAAATGCTTTAAGCTGAGCACGTCTAGTTTTGACAGTACCCTGTAAATTGTTCCCCATCAGTTTTGCGTAAGGTTCCCCACTTTTAAGAAGAAAATTGATTGGAATTCCACGTTGACAACATTCCCAAATTAAATCTGTACTTAATGAAACCCCAGATGTAATTATTGAAACCTCTCCCAAATCATAAAAAGGAACCTCATTGACAACTTTCTTTTTAATTTTTACAATCATTCGCTCACTTTTTTTGCCCAAACTTGTTCCGTAATCATCAATAATAATTTCAATTTTTTCCAAGATCTCACCTCCTTCAATATTAATTATTACCACTTTAAGGTAGTTATAAACATAAAAACACTAAAATTTTCTAAACAAATGGGAAATATATTTAGTTTTTATCATAGAAAGTTATTAGTTTTATGCTGAAAATAAAAAAACTCCCCTTAGTCTTAGGGAAGTCAACACTGTTATATATGATGATTAGCTTTTTAATATTCTACTAGCGAGGTTTAAATTGTATATGTAGGTGATGTAACAATTACGGCAAACTTTCAGTTTCCTCTAAGCGGGTCTAGATTGTAACAACTAACTTGGTAGATTTACTTTTCTCACATAATCAAAACTTTCAGTCTCCTAGATAACGGAGTCTTGATTGTAACTTTTATCTATAAATTGACGATAGAGAGAAATCTCTTTAACTTTCAGTCTCCTAGATAACGGA
>JAGMES010000229.1 GCA_023128035.1 Halanaerobiales bacterium
ACAATAAGGCAAAAGAATTACAGGAAAAGAAGAAACTTATGAAATGGGTATTGGTATTTGTGGGTGATAAATGTGTTGAGAAAGTTTTGGTTTAGTATGAGGATTCTGAGTCAGTGTGGCAAAGGGAATCTAGAAAGATTTTTTACGACAATGTAATAAATTCACCTGATGTCACCACAGAAAAGGGTGGCATTTTAAAAGGAGGATCAAAAATGATATTAAAAGAAGAAACTGATATCATTAAACTTGTCAACGAGTTTAAGGAAAAGATTACTGAAGAAAAGTTAAGTCAATATTGGCAGGGCTTTGAGAAATTGCCTTTTGCGTTTTATGATGATAAAAAGGTTTACTTAGCAAATCATAATTGTCCACCAAAAGATTTTTGCCAAAAGGATAAGATATATATTGGTAATTGGAGAAATGAATTTATTGGAAATACTTCAATATATTTCGAAGGTGAGCATGTTGGAATAGTAAACCTTGATTATCTAAAACTTTCGTCACCTTCAGAAAAAATATATTCTCTTCTTATACATGAGATGTTTCATGCACATCAAAGGAAAGTAAACTTTCAACCAGATTATAATGAGATTATGTTCTTGAAATATCCCTTTACCAAAGAAAATTTGACTTTAAGATTTATGGAAAGAAAAGAATTATTAAAGGCAGTTTTTGCAATAGATAAAAAGCTTAAAAATAATGCAATATCAAAATTCATTTCTTTGAGAGAAAAACGAAAAGAACTTATTGGTGATATAATAAAATACGAATTAGGATTAGAGAGTAATGAAGGAACTGCACGATATGTGGAATTTAAAGCATTATCTATGGAAAGTGAATTACCAAAAGAATTTATTCTTTCTTTGTTTGGCGAAAAATTATCAGAATATCCAGATGATTTAGATGGTTTTAGACATAGTTGCTATTCACCTGGAATGTATATCTGTCTTTTGTTAGATTATTTTGCTAGTGATTGGCAGGGTCAATTTTTAAAATCTAAGAAACACTTATATGATTTTTTCTTAGAAAAAGTTGAGTTTGAAAAACTGGAGATTGATATAACTGATTTTAGTTATGCAGAATATTTGGTTAGTAAAAATGAAGAAAAGAAAAGGGACAAATTTAATGAGTTTAATGAAAGTGATGGATATAAACTTATTTTAAAAGGTGAAATGCGAGTAACTGGTTTTAATCCACTGAATGTAACAGCTATAGAGGATAAAATTTTGCATGGAAGCTTTTTAAAAATTCAAGTTGGGAAAAATGATTTTTTTATTAATTGTCCGGTTCTTGCAAATCATACTGAAGAGTTTTGGAATATAACCGAGGCAGTAATTTTTACGACTAAACCTCCTGTAATAGATGGTGAAATGATTGATATAGAAAGTATCGGGTTAGTGTCTGCGAGATTGGATAAGGAAGATGAGATGTATTATATTTATTTGACATAGAAGAAGATCAGCTTAGGTTGGTCTTTTTTTTTATTGCAGAATGTTGAGGAAACAACAATAGTGGCATATTGTGGAGAAGTTTTTATTATGGTGAAGGAAATGTATTGGTTGGTGGAGAAATTATAGTTTATGTTGCCAAACGACAGGTGAGGAGGAAAGTGGACATGGAGTATGTCTATAATGAAGGGGCTATTGTAATAAAGACATTGCAAACCATTGATCAAATGGATGTACCAATTCGAGATTTTTGGTTGAGTGCTGATGCAGTAAGAGGTTCTCTAGTGGCTTTAAATGTTGAAACCGATTCTGATTCAGACTATGTTTTTTATAATGTACTAAAGGAAAAAAATCTCGTTTCTCCTAGACTATTGGATAAATTCCGAGGTACTAATAATTTTAGATTTGCTAATTCTATACCAGATTTAGTAGGAGTTCAGAATGAACCTTTTAAGGAGATTTTTGCAGTAGAGTGTAAGGTTCGCAAAGACCATCGACTTTATAAGCAGATACATCAGATTCGACCATATGTTCATTACACCTGGGCGGCTTTGCCATTGAATTTAGTTGAAAGATATAAATATTTTTTTGAGGAAATGAAAATTGGATATATACCACTTGAAAATGATAACTTAACTGTATTTCAAGAATTCAAGAAACCGCCGCTTTCTTTTCCTTCAATACAAGGGTATTATCCTAAAATTCAACATACAAAAAATCTACTAGCTGAACTTCAAGGGCTAGAGAGGATAGAGTGGACTAAAGATTATTTAGGAGCTCATGTGTTAAGCGGAACTTTGCGAATTAAGGATTTGTTAAAAATATTGAATCATTTGCGACAGAAATTGTATTGGACATGGGGTGAAATAGAATCTTTTGCTACTGCCCAGAACAATCGACTGGCGATTAGGCGTCTACAACTTTTGTCTCAGAGTGGGAATAATTTAACTCTCAGTAATGGAAGTTTGCGAATGGTTTATTTATTAAATGAGGCTTTACCACAAATGCCAGACCAATGTGACAATGAAATGATAGAGAAATTACAGCAGAGCGATATTTTCAAAGAAAAAATAGCTTTAGAAATGCGTAACCATTTTTTACGATTACCAGGCATTCAAGCTTTTATTCATCTAATGCAAGAGATTAGTGAGAAAAAAAATTGTACTAAAATAAGTATGTATGATATTTTTGTCTATCTTGTTGAAACTGAACGGTATAATCTGTTGAAATGGTTGTTTGTTGGGAATACACCTACTACTGCCAAACCCAAAATTACTTCCAAGAAGGATATTTGCTTTAAATGTGATCGTTCAACTCCTTGTAAAGAAATACTAAAAAAAACGAACGACCAGACAAATGTACTTTTGGATTTCCGACAGGATCGGGGTAAGGATTATATTATTCGAATCAGAAATAGTGATAATGAGGCATTTGATGAGTTAATAGAAAATCCGCTATTGATTAAATTCTTAGTACCTTATTCTTTGGTTGTTGAAAATAAACGTTTTTTAATGGATTTAGGAATATTAGAGGAAAGTGAGATTATGAGGAAAGATCAAGGAAAGTATTGTCCTTATATTGATTATTGGGAATTGGGAATTGGGGATGGAGATGTAGTAGAATACTTATAAGAAGATATATGGAGGAAGTAGATATATGCAAGGTTTATGATAAATTGATTCGAGATTGAATTGTTGAGATTGTTTGGAAGGATGGGAAGACTTCTTTGAATTTTAATAGATAATTATAAGCTCATATTTTATTGTGATTTAATCCTGCTAATAGGTGATGGAGATGAAAATTTATTGGTGTAAACATTGTGAAATTCCTGTGATTGTGAACTCGATTGATAGATATAATCTTGATATGTCAGGTAGTGTACTTTCTAAATGTGATAAAGAAGAATCCAAATTTTATGAGGGAAAAAACAGTTGTCCTATTTGTAGTAATCATATTAGCTATATGACAACTGACTTACGTCCAGTTTTTATGGCTGAAAGAATTATGCTAAGCGAGTTAACAGGGGTAGATTATACAATTAAGTCGATATGGAATGGGGTAGGAAATCGTTATTTTGTTGACGGAGAAAAAGTAGATATATCTTTAAATAAGCTTTATGCAACTTCTGATATAGAAAAAAGAGCAAAAGTGATATTAGATCGTATTCAAAAAATCGAGGCAGAAGTTGATTTTTCTAATTTTATTAATGCCAATCAAAGACATTACCAAGCGATTGAAGCGGTTGCTTTTGATTTTATAAAAAAAATAACCGATAAAAATAATTCGAGAATACCACTAGTTTTATTTAGTGGTGGAAAAGATTCTACAGCAGTCTCTGATCTAACAGTTAAAGCGTTAAATAATATGAACATACTCCATGTATTTGGAGATACAACATTAGAATTTCCATTTACGTACGATTATCTAGAACGATTTAAAGGTCAACCTATACGATCACCATTTTTACCGGTAGATAAAGTTGCTATTAGCTTTAATGACCTACTAGAAGAGTTCGGTCCACCTAGTCGTGTTATGCGTTGGTGTTGTACGATCTATAAAACTGGACCAATAGGAAAACTATTTCGTCAAATAGCAGAGCATTCTAAAATTCTAACTTTCTACGGTATCCGCAGATCAGAATCTAATGCCCGTAGTGAATACAAGCCGATAGCACAAAGTCCGAAGATCACTCAGCAGTTGGTAGTGTCCCCGATCTTGGGCTGGTATGATATTGATGTTTGGTTGTATCTATTGACACGAGGTATTGACTTTAACGATGCCTACCGTCTTGGATTTACCCGAGTTGGTTGCTGGTGTTGTCCGAACAACTCAGATTGGTCTGCGTTTTTATGTAAAATATTTATGCAGGAAGAAGCCGAAAAATGGCGAAGTTTTTTAATTGGCTTTGCTAAAAAAATAGGTAAGCCCGACCCAGAGGTTTATGTGGATGAGGGTTGGTGGAAAGCCCGCCAAGGGGGGCAGGGGTTGAATACTTCTGAATTAAAATTAGAAGAGACTCCGTGTGCATTAGAGGATAATGCGAAGAACTATTCACTCAAACGGCCAATTGATGATAGTTTATACGAGTTCTTTAAGCCTTTTGGTCAGGTTGTGAAAGGAATGGGGAAAGAATATCTGAACGAAGTGTATGTCTTTGATGCCAAGACCAACACGGAGACTGATCCCCCTTTGTTTATTCTTCAAGGTAACAAAGGTAGTAGGGAGCTGAAAGTTCGGATGGTAAAACCGCATAATTCTTTATTGACATTCCAGAGAATTGAATGCCAGTTGAGAAAGTATCAGTTGTGTATTCATTGTTCTGCGTGTATGAATGTTTGTCCATTTGGAGCAATCAACCTGACTAATGGATATAAGATTGACGAAGAAAAGTGCAAACATTGTGCTAAGTGTATCGCTCATTTCCATAAGGGATGTTTGATTACTAAGATAATGATTGATTATTAAACGTAAGGATCAATTATTTAAGGTGGGTAAATAGTTAACTATAGATATTGTAATTTTTAAAGATTCTTGATATACTAATAGTAGTGTTTAGAATAAAGGTAATTGGTGCTTGTTTAAGAAATATAACTTAGCAAGTACCTTTTTTGTATTCTAGATATTGTTTTAAGAAATAAAAATTATGTGGTGAATTTTATTATGAAAATTTCTTTAAAGGATATAATGGTTACTGACAAGTTAAATAAGGAACCCACTCATAAGGAACTAAAAATTTTAAATCAAGAACCTATTAGAATAATAAATAATGTGGATACAAAATGCAGAAGGCTAAAATATCTAACACTGATTCTTTTAACTATTGAAGATAAATATTTACCAGAAATTATTTTATCAAAAAGAGTTGAAGAGGTTGCCAATGAAAAAAATAAATTTATAGAAAATCATATAGATAACAAAGGAATAATTGTTAAATCTGCAAGGTTAAAGTCAGGTAAGCCATATTTAAATTTATCAGAAAAATTTTTTATTGTTTTAAAAATGCTTGGTAAATATAGATGTGGTAAATTAGGAAAAGTACTTTATTTTCTGTTAAAAGAAAATGAAGAAATTGAAGTAACTAATTTTTCACTAAATACAATTGAAAAACTCTATTATCTTTTCGTATTGCTAAAGTATGATTTTACAATAAATATAATACTAACCAAGATGTCTTTAGCTGGCTATACTTGTTATAAGCAATTTAGTGGAAACTTTAATGAATTTTTTGAAGGTTATTTATATGATTTAAAGTCTTATATAACAGAAAAAAAAGCAGAAGAAATTATATTCATGACAAAAAGAAAATTTCAAAAATTAAGTCCTAAATCTTTTGAACACGTACTATATCCTAGGCAAAATTGGTTATTAGATTTAGAAATTTTTTCTCATAGGGAATATATGAATTCAAAAGAGTATGTTTTATGTGAAAGTTTTAAAGATATTGTAGATAAAGGTTTATTCGACTGTTACTCTATTGAATATTTAGAAAATAATTATATTAAGATATTTCATTTAATATATTGTTACTACTCACCTACTAACAT